>JAVEYW010000024.1 GCA_034003325.1 Desulfobacterales bacterium | reverse complement strand
CTATCTCTGACATTTTCCCGGTCGAGAATGGGCCCACAAATGCTCGTCGGAGACCGGGAAAATGTCAGAGCGTGTATCTGCCACTGACGGTCTCAGGATTTGCTTGAGGCCATAACAAATATCAATATAATCCAGCGGACGCAAAAAGCCGCGCCACTTATTTTGACTTTAGCTACCCAACTTTTCATCCGGTTCAATACCAAAGGAGACACAAAATGATAAAACGCACAAGACTCATCGCGCTGGGGTGCATCATAGCGCTGCTTGCGCTTCCACAGATCCAAGCTCACGCCCAAGACAAGATCAGCGCAGCGGAGGCGCGTGCCATCGCCAAGGAAGCCTACATCTACGGTTATCCCATGGTGGACAGCTACCGCATCGAATACGGCTACTTCGTTGACAAGAACGACCCCGAATACAAGGGGCCGTGGAATGTGATCCACAACATCCCGCGCGTCTACACCCCGGCGGACAAGGCTGTCCAGACGCCCAATTCCGACACCCCGTATTCCTTTCTCGGTGCAGACCTCCGGGCCGAACCGCTCGTGCTGACCGTCCCTGAATTTCCCAAGGACCGCTATTATTCGATACAGTTCGTCGATGCCTATACATTTAACTTTGCCTATGTCGGCAGCCGCGCTACCGGTAACGGCGGCGGAAACTTCCTGCTCGCCGGCCCGAACTGGAAGGGCAAAAAGCCAGCCGGCATCAAGGACGTCATCCAGTCAGAGACCAAGATAAACATCCTTCTCTACCGTACCCAGCTGTTCGATCCGGCCGACCTCGACAACGTGAAGAAAATCCAGTCGGAGTACAAGGTGCAGCCCTTGAGCCAGTTCCTCGGCCAGCCCGCGTCCGCCCCCGCCCCGGCCATCGACTACATCAAGCCGATCAGCCAGGAAGAGCAGAAAAGCTCTCTCGAGGTGTTCAATATCCTGAACTTCATCCTGCAATTCTGCCCGACCGATCCGTCCGAGAAGGAACTCATGGAGAGGTTCGCCAAGGTTGGCATCGGCGCCGGAAAGACCTTTGATCCCACAAAGCTTTCCCCTGAAATGAAGAAAGCCTTCGAGGAAGGCATCGGCGACGCCTGGAAAGAATTTGCGGGCGGCGTGCAGCTTCTCAACGAAGGGAAGATCACGTCGGGCGATGTCTTCGGCACCCGCGAGTTCATGAAGAACAATTACCTCTATCGCTGGCTCGCAACCATTGGCATCTGGGGAAATTCAAAACAGGAAGCGATGTACCCTATTTATTTTACTGACGCTAGCGGCCAAAAGCTCAACGGCGCTAACCGCTATACTCTGCATTTCTCCAAGGGAAAACTGCCACCCGCGCATGCGTTCTGGTCGCTCACCATGTATCAGCTGCCGGAGAGCTTGCTGGTGGCCAATCCCATCGACCGCTACCTCATCAATTCGCCGATGTTGCCGGACATGAAAATGGATACCGATGGCGGCCTCACGCTCTACATCCAGCACGAGTCACCCGGCAAGGACATGGAATCGAATTGGCTTCCTGCACCCAAGGGACCATTCTCATCTTACCTGCGCATCTATTGGCCAGAAGCAGCTGCTCTGGATGGTACGTGGACCGCTCCGAAACTGGAGATGGTGAAATAATCGATTCACCTCATGAAGAAAGGCGCATTAGCGCCACCACCCGAGTTGCTGCCGGCAACGCGGGCCTCACCCGATACAGGCTGGTTTGCCTAGCGCTGGGTTTTCACACTTCTCTACACGGCACAGCAACAGAAGGATAGGTTGCCTGAACCAAGCCAGAAGGCCAGGGAGGCAGTGGAAGAGGGTGGATTCAGCCGGAAATCCAGGGGGTTGAATAGATTGAGGCCGGAAAGACGGATATTTCAGGCATATCCAGCCTCCAGTTCTCAGCCTTGATATACAGGGGTGTTGCGGTTATTCTCCTTATACTTAGGGCCGTTCAACCTGACCATGCGTATTTACGCCCCGAAGCCCGATGCGCTCACCGGCAAATGGAACCCTCCGCCGGTGAAGCTAGTGCCCTAGCATAAAGAATCGGCCTGAGGCTTGGGATTCGTCAGGCCAGCTAACAAGTCGCTCAACCGGAGCGGCGGATGGACGCGGAATCAATATTCAACGCCTCTGCCGCCGCCCGGTTAGCTCAGGCGTTCAACTCAAGGATGATTATCCCATGTGCAACATTAACGGTAGGTTAAATAATCAACGATACCAACAATATCCGAAACACCCAAAAGTGAACAATGTGGCTATGTTCCTGGACTATCGCGATTTTCCCACGGCATGGACTGGCAGATACATTCTTTCGAATTGAAACCCGGGTAAACCAAGAAATGACCACCGGGTACTGACCCCGACGGCAACTAAAAACGTCAACTGAAAAATTGACAGGCAAGACCGGATTCGGTTACGGTGATCCATATCGAATACAGTCTTGCTATTTTAATAGATTCCGGAATAGTGATGGTTTTGGCAAGTATGGTGGCCTTATAACGATCCAAAAAGGAGGTTCAAATGGCGCTGATCAATACCGTTTCACCTGAACAGGCGGAGGGCACTATCAAAGAAGCTTACGATATGTTCATGAAAAACTTGGGCGTCATACCCAAGCCCTTGGAGATGATGAGCGCCAGCCCGGCCATTTTTGATCTTCAGCTTCAAAGAATCAAGTATTATACTGATCATCCTACGCTCAGTTTTGCCCTTCTATCCCATATCCGCTACCTGGTGTCCCGCAACCTGAACTACAGTTTCTGCACGGACTTCAACAAACATATTCTAAAAAAACAGGGTTTGAAGGATGATGATATTCTCCAAATGGAAGCTGATCCGACAAAGTCTCTGTTGGAGGAGAAAGAATCTGCCATGCTGGCTTTTGTCGTCAAGGCTGTCAGAGCCCCCGGCTCAGTGGGGGGTGGTGAAATTAAAAGACTCAAAGAGATGGGATGGGAGGACAGGGATTTGGTCGATGCCTTAGCTCACGGTGTCAACATGATCGATCATTCCATCATGATGTAAGTTTTTCAGATGGACCAGGACTGTTTGGTCGGTTGATAAAAATCGTAAAAAGGGATTGTGCTGATTACTGCTTTCACTCTGATGATTTCTGAAATAGTTTAATCTGACTTATCACGGCGCTGTCGGTTGCCGGACAAAGTGGACACTGTGGCAAGAAGTATTGCTAAGAAAAATAGATTCTAACCACGGCTCAAACTAGACGCTGAAATAGGGTATTTAGCTTCTTCGGGAGGGCACTCTTTCAATACCCCTGCTATCTCTTATAAAGTCCCTAAAACCTAAAGGGGGAGGAAAAGGATGAACCATGAATAGAACCCGTACGTTTTTCCTCATGTTATTACTGACTATTCTATTCGTCGTTGTTGGTGGTGCCATGGGAGGGAGCGAAGGTGCGGTCATGGCTTTTGTTTTTGCTGCCGCAATGAACGTCTTCTCCTACTGGTTCAGCGACAAGATCATCCTGAGGCGGTATGCGGCTTCAGAGGTCGGACCGGAGGATCAGTCACGCTTGTATAGAATTGTTGGTGAGTTGGCCCAAAAGGCCGGTTTGCCCATGCCGAAGGTTTTCGTTATTCCCGAAAAAATCCTAATGCCTTCGCAACCGGTCGCAATCCAGAGCACGCAGCGGTCGCGGCGACAGAGGGAATCCTGGAAAATCTTGATGATGATGAACTGGCAGAAGTCATGGGGCATGAACTGGCCCATGTGAAGCATCGTGACATCCTGACCGGGACTATCGCTGCAACGTTTGCAGGGGCTGTTGCCATGCTCGGACAGTTTGCCCGTTTCGGTGTCGGGAGTCGGGATCGGCGGGGGAATCCTCTGGGCCGCATGCTCATTCTGATCGGAGCGCCTCTGGGGGCCATGTTAATTCGCATGGCAGTTTCCCGCGTGAGGGAATATGCCGCTGATGAAGGGGGGACGGAAATAAGCGGGAAGCCTTTGGCTCTTGCAAGCGCCCTGGGAAAACTGCACCGGGGAGTTCAGGCCGTTCCCCTGACACGAGGGAATCCCGCCCATTCTCATATGTTCATCGTGAACCCCTTCTTCGGCGATTTGCAAAGGCTGTTATCAACTCATCCGCCTGTGGAAGAGCGGATCAGGCGTTTACGGCTTCTTGGTGGTAAAGAAGGGGATTTAGCGTGAAGGGTGTAGCGGCTTCATTCCGTGATGGAAGCCTGAAAAATGACGAGCAGCCTAATGCAGACCTATTGCCGCAACCAAAGAGAGAGTTTAAAACACTTGACACCATACCAGAAGGAGGACTCCATGGGATTATTCGATTTTGTTAAGGAAATCGGGAACAAGCTGTTCAACCGCGATGAAGAGGCGGCTGAAAAAATCAAGAAACATATCGAAGCGATGAACCCCGGCATCACCGGACTGGGAGTTGACTTCAGCAAAGGGGTGGTTTCCCTTTCGGGTCAGGCGCTGAGCTCCGAGGTGATGGAGAAGGCGGTGCTCATGGCGGGCAACGTGCAAGGGGTTACGGACGTAAAAATCGATGGATTGAAAGCCCCGCCGGTTAAGGAGAAGGTTGAATACTACATCATCAAGAAGGGCGACACCCTGTCCGCGATTGCCAAACAGTTCTACGGGAAGGCGAACGACTACCCCAAAATCTTCGAAGCCAACCGGGAAGTCATCAAAGATGCGAACCTGATTTATCCCGGCCAGAAAATCCGCATCCCCCTTGGCTGAGGCGTTAGGGTGAGGCGGGCGAAGGAGATGGCGAATTAAACTGAGAAGTACAGGAGGATTACGAAATGGGCATCAGTGATTTGTTAGGGGCGATGATGCAGGCGGGCATGGCGCCTTCATCCAACCAACGGCTGCAGAACGCTTTTGGTGGCGGCAGCGGAGGTCTCCTGGAAAGCCTGGGTGGCTTGCTTGGCGGGCAGCGGACCAGCGGCGGCGGGTTGGGAGACGTCCTTTCCGGTATGCTGAGCGGGGGGGGCGGAGGTCTGGGCGGCAGGCTCGGAGAGGTATTTGGACAGGTCGGGCAGGCGGCAGGTGGTAAACAGAACCTGGCTCTCGGCGGCTTGGGGGCGTTAGCCGGCGCACTGCTGGGCGGTGGGGGCAAATCCTTGGGTGGCGCCCTTGGCGGAGGAGTGATGGCGCTCCTCGGGGCAATGGCCTTCAAGGCGCTGCAAGGCAGCGGCCAGAGCACAGGCCATGTGCCTTTGGGTCTCATGGAGCCTCAAAGCGAAGTGGAGCGCAGGGAACTGGAAAATCGTTCAGAGCTCGTGCTGAAGGCGATGATCAACGCCGCAAAGGCGGACGGTAAAATCGACGAAGGCGAGGCCCACCGCATCGTCGGCAAGCTACAGGAAGCGGGGGCGGATGCTGACGACCAGCGCTACATCCTTGAGCTGATGAAACGGCCCATGGAAACCGAGACGCTGATTAGCGCGGCGGAAGGCCACCCGAATCTGGCAGCTGAACTTTACGCCGCCTCGCTCATGGCGATCGAGGTGGATACGCCGGCTGAGAAGGCCTACTTGGGGAAACTGGCATCCGGTCTGGGGCTTACCCCTGAGGTGACCGGGCGCATCGAGCAAATGGTTGGACTGTAACCTGCTTGATGGCAGCCCCTAATGACGGTGGACAGCCGGCAGTTCATAGGGTTGCTGTCCAACGCTTTACGTGAATGCGGCAATAGGAGACAAGACATGGCACAGAACATTATTGCATAGCTTAAAGATCAATTAAACGACGGCTTAATCGGCAAGATTGGAGAGTTACTGGGGGAAAGGAAAGCCGACAAAGTCGCGGAACAGGCGTGCGACGCTTTGGCTGGGTAGGGTAAGTTTTTCAGCAAGAAGTTGCCCGGCGGTGTTGAGCTCAACATCCCAGATCTCGGCGTGGAAAACAAACTGATCGACTTTATCGAAGATACGCAGCGCCCAGTTGACGAAAAGACATGGTTTTCGTTTGATCGGCTCACATTTGAGACCGGCAAGGCAACGCTGAGAACCGAATCGCATGAGCAGCTCGGAAATATTGCCGAGATCCTGAAGGCCTACCCAAAGGTGGCAATCAAGATCGGTGGTTGTACCGACAACGTTGGGGATCCGCAGGCGAATCTGAAACTCTCCCAGCAGCGGGCCAATGCGGTCATGGCGGATCTGGTCAAACTGTGGGTGGATCCCAGCCGCCTGAAGGCCGAGGGCTACGGCCAGGAACATCCGATCGCCGACAACAGCACTGAAGAAGGACGCGCCAAGAACCGGCGAATTGATTTAAGGATCACCAGCAAGTAATTCGGGAAACCTTGTGACCGGCAAGGTAATTGACTGTTGCCGGTCCCAATTCAAGGGGTTGACGCCGCGCTCATCGCTCTACTTGCCACCCTTCTTCCAACTACGGATTGCCAAAAAATTGCAATTGTTGGGTATTTTAAATTGCTGGCCCGGATTTGTTGTTAATAATAATTTTGTCGTGCGATCTCAGCTTACTGCCAACAACTTGGGGGCGCTAACAGCCCCCCCTTCCTTTTTACACACCGTGGATTTGACTCTATAAAAAATTAAGCTGGGGCAAGACTGTGGCTATCAATCCATCCAAACGTGGATGGCTGAAAAAGGAAGACTGGCGACGCCATTCCCTCTTCCTATGATCTTCTAACTGAGGCCAGTTGCGGCTTTTTATGCCAGAGCCATTTGCCGGCCAGATCAAAAAAAAGTTAGCTTGAAGCCCTCCATCACATCAGTTCCATAAATCTTTTCATATTGTTTTTGTGCCACCGCTTTTTTAAATCTTGCCATCATGTGAGACATGTCGCCACAAAATGAACATGGGTGCACCGGGAAATTAGTGCACCAATTCTTTCATGTTTTTTCCCAGAGCGGAACCCTTCGGATTTCATGCGATCCGACACCTGACCGCATCCATCCTTTTTGCCGCCGGGGAACCCCTGTGGAAAATCCAGGGAATTCTGCGGCATAAAAACCCCACCACGACAGAGCGCTACCTTCGTACACTGGGATTGGAGTCGGCTCGTGATGCCATGGAAAACAATCTTCGGGACCGGCTGAAGTCATCCCATTTCCCCAAAGCAAAACGCCCTCAGAGGTGGCACTCTGAAGGCGTTTTGTATCCGGATTTTGTATCCGGCTTGCGATAAGGTCGGCTTACATTGTGTAAGCCATTGAAATATTTTGGCGTCCCCAAGGGGATTTGAACCCCTGTTGCCGGCGTGAAAGGCTCACGATAGATTTTTTGTGCATCCTGGCAAAGTGCATAATATCAACAGCCGCCTATGTTTCAGTAAAACTATCCGGGTATTTTTGGGGTACGTATTGCCACCAAAAAACCCGGTTTTTTTTGCTGGGTACCCCAACACAGTACCCCGTTCATATGCCGATATCAACACCGTTCCGTCTTTGGATGGCGTCTAAAACGGCTCAATCCTTTTTAGGTTTGGGCCGGCCATACCCCGGCGCCCCCTTTCCCCCAAGCAACAGAAAAACAGCCCAAAGGTCCAACCGGGCGGATGAGATCGCGGGTCCTTCCTATGACCATTCACCGTAGGGGTCAAACAACCCCGGTCATCGTGTCCAGGTAAATTTTGAAAATGGAATGGAAAATGGAATATTACTTCTTTAATTCGGTCGGTTATTGGCTAAAAACCAGTTGTTTTCATACTAATTTTTTTGGGGCGTGTGGGCTATGGCTCAAATGACGGAAAAGATCACCGACATAAACGAAATTCGCCGGAAGGTGAACGAGCGCAAAGATGATGAAGCAAAGCGCCGAGGCGGCGGAGGGGACCATGGAGATGAGAAGATTTCATCCGGTTTCATCCGGGCGTGCCTGCGTACCAACCAGCACGGGGATGGAGAACTTTACAAAGCGCTCCACCGTGGCAAATTCGTGTTTTGTAAAACCCGCAACATGTGGCTGAAGTGGGCCGGCCACCATTGGGTCGAGGACATCATGGATGAAGCCGTTTCGGCAGTTGAAGCCGTCGCGGAGGCATACGAGGGCGAAGCGGCCGCGATCAAAAAAACACTTCCGGAGATCAAAGACAACCAGGTGGTTAAAGGTATGACCGCCCTGGTAGAGGCGCTTGAAAACAGGGCCAACCAGCTCAGGGGAAACAACCGCCGGCAGGCCTGCCTGGAATTCGCTCACACATCGGCCGGCGCCATCGCGATCAGCGGCAACGAGATCGACAGCAATCACCTCTTGTTGGGCTGCGCAAATGGAGTTGTCAATCTCGAAACCGGGAAGTTTCGGCCTGGCCGGCCGGAAGACTGGATCCTCAAGGCAAGCCCGCATCCCTGGGTTGACTTGAATCACCCGTGCGAGCGGTTTGAAAAAGCCGTGGCGTCCTGCATGGCCGATGACGACCAAATGGCGGAGTTTCTCCAGCGTCTCTTCGGGATGTCGATATCCGGGAAGGTGGTGGAGAAAAAGTTTCCGGTTTTCATCGGTCCCCATGGCGACAATGGGAAAACCACCATAATGGAAGCTGTCTCGTATGCCGTGGGTCCTTTGGGGGGGCCGGTTTCCAGTGACATGTTGGTTTCTGGGTACAAACCAAGCAGCAGCGGAATTGACCCTTCCATGATGGCGCTCAAAGGATTGCGGATAGCCTATGCATCCGAGACCGAGG
This sequence comes from Desulfobacterales bacterium, assembly GCA_034003325.1. Classification (NCBI taxonomy): domain Bacteria; kingdom Pseudomonadati; phylum Thermodesulfobacteriota; class Desulfobacteria; order Desulfobacterales; species Desulfobacterales bacterium. The sequence goes on along the minus strand of JAVEYW010000024.1, from coordinate 41,121 downwards.
ACAACGCGAAGGTAAGCGCCGTTCGGGTGAAGGTCATGACCGGGAAAGATACGCTCACGGCAAGATCGCCATACGACAAGCGGCAAACCGATTTCGAGCCGACACACACTCTTTTCCTTCTTTCGAATTTCAAGCTCCGGGCGGACACGGAAGACGCCGCCTTCTGGAACCGCATCATTTATATCCCATTCAATATCAAGTTTGTGATGAACCCGGAAGCAGAAAATGAACGGCAAGCGGATCCCTATTTGGATGATGCGCTCCGGGAAGAGGCGTCCGGGATTCTTGCCTGGTTGGTGCGCGGGTATCTCAAGTGGCGAAGCGTCGGGCTCAAGATACCCCAGAAGGTTATCGATGAAAGCAAGCGGACGCGCGACGAGTTGGATTATTTCGGCTCATTTATTGAAGAGTGTTGCATCAAGGTTGAAGACGACGAAATCGGCATCGGGTCGAGCCAACTCTACCACTTCTTCGTTAAGTGGTATCAAAAGAATATCGGGAATTTCCCGCCGAAAATAAAGACGTTCGGCGGGTACATGAAGAAGCGGTATCGAAATGAAAAGTATGGCGTCACCCGGTATTTCGGCCTGGCAATCAATTATGACGTCATCAAGGCGTATGATCCGGAAGCGGTAATGACCGATTACGTGTAGACGGTCCGGCCATAAAATTTTGGAAGATTAGCGGATTTAAACACGATCTTCCAAAGCATTATCATACCGATATATTAATATATTTGCGCTTTGGCGGATATATGAAGACGGAATAAATATATATTTTTATCTTTTTTGCTATGCATTTTGAAAAAGAGAAAAATAGGGTGGATGTTCTAAAGGGGTTGAAAAAATTGGGAAAAAGTTTTGGCGGATACCTTGGAAGATTGGAAGATTAAATGGACATACTAACCGCGGTTCAATCGAAAGTGCAGCTCAGGCCGAACGGGAAGCGTCATGGCGCAGAGTTCGTCGGGCCTTGTCCTTTCTGCAAGGATGGAAACGACCGGTTCCATGTCTGGCCAAGCCACCCGAAGTGGAAGGGCGGCGGCTGGTGGTGCCGGTTCTGCGGAAAAAGCGGTGATCTTATCGCCTTTTTCATGCAGGCGGACGGGCTTTCCTACAAACAGGCCTGCCAAGAGGCCGGGATTGAAGGGCGGGAGTATGGGTACACAAAGCCCATTCTTCACTCAAATACCGCCCAGAAGGCGGTTTTCACCCCCACGGCTTACGACGCGCCGGCGGATTTATGGTCTGAAAAGGCGGCTGTGTTCGTTAACCAGGCGCATGATGCGCTGATGAGCAATCCGCCGGCTCTCGACAAGCTTCACCGTGAGCGCGGTATTACGGCGGATGGCGCGCGGCGGTTCCGGCTAGGGATCAACGGGAAGGATTTTTACCGGCCTCGAGAAAGCTGGGGGCTTCCAACAGAAATCGTTGAAAAAACCGGAAAGCCGAAAAAATTGTGGATTCCCCGCGGGCTGGTCATCCCGTATCTGGTTGACGGGCCCGTTTACCGGATACGGATCCGCCGGCCGAAGGTGGATGTGCAGTCAAATAACGGGCCAAGGTATTATTTCGTTCCGGGGTCGTCTCCGGCCATCATGCTGATCGGGAAAAGGCAACGCGCCTATATGGTGGTCGAATCCGAACTTGATGGAATCCTGATCGGCCAGGACGCGGGAGACCTGACTGGTGTTGTGGCCCTGGGGACCTCCGCGAGCAAGCCGGATTCCCGTTGCGCGGCGGATATATCGGCTGCCGCTGTTTTGCTGGTCTCTCTGGATTCGGATGCGGCCGGCGAAAAGGCAAGTGGCTGGTGGTTGGATAATTTCATACAGGCGGATCGGTGGCCGGTTCCGGACGGGAAGGATCCCGGAGATGTTTTTAGGTCGGTGGATGTTCGGTCCTGGGTTCTTGCCGGGCTTCCGCCGGCGTGGCACATCAACGAGACACCACCGGCCGATGGGCCGAAACCGTTGTTGCCGGAAAAGGCCGTGGTAAAAGAGTCAGCTCCGAAGCCCCAGCCTCAGAAACCGGCGTTTCCAGAAACCGTGATGGAACTCGGCGAGCTGCTGAAGCAGCACCCGGTCAGAATATATTCAACACCGAAGCGGCTCAAACTGGAATGGCCGCCAAGTTGGCGGAATGAGGTGGCCAGTAAACGAATCAGCAAGCTTGTGTATTTCGATGAAAACGTGAGCCGGTTCATCGGGAGGCATCCGAAAGAGAGAATCGACGGCCGCAACTTTTTTTTACGTGTTTGAATGAGAAAATCAGGCCATGGACAAGGAAATAATTGAAAAACTGATCGAAGCGGCAAGTGAGGCCGAAGCCGCCAAATTGCGGGTTTTGACGGCTGCGAATGAGGACCTGGTCGCAGCCTACATCTCGGACCGATCCGCCGCGAACCTGAAAAACTGGCAGGCGACAGAGGAGGCCCTCCAGCGCACGATCGAATCGCTGAACGCCAAGTATTTTTCGGAGCAGCCGGTATTTCCGAACATCATGGCCGTCGTTGAATATCTGCAAGCCGAGGGATACAAGATCAAAAAGAGTAAGGTCTACAAGGACCGTGATGCAGGGCTGATCCGTGTCGATCCGGACGGAACCATCACGCACTCAGAGGCAAGCGCCTATATCACCCGGGCAGGCCTCGAAAAACTGTCGGACCGTGCGGCCGGCCAGGTAGACATGCTGCACGCGCGGAAAACAAAAGTCGAAATCGAACGTCTTGAGGCCCAGACCGAAAAGGCAAAATTCGAAATAGAAAAGGAGCGAGGGAAATACTTGCTGAAAACGGACGTCAAGACCGAATTCGCATTGAAGCTTGGCGCTGTTGAAAGCATATTCCGAGGCCTCCTTCGGACAAAAGCCACGGATTACATCTCTATTGCCGGCGGGAACCCCCAGAAGGCTGGCGTGTTTTTGGACATGATTTATGCCGATCTGGACGACGTTTTGAACCAGATGTGCGCGCTGGAGGAGTTTGGGATTGATTTATCGGCGGGAGGTGTGGCGGCATAATGGATGAAGCGTTGAAAATGAAAAACGTTATTTCTGCTACTCATGGGGGAATTGAAATGAGAGTTATCAAAACACCAGGCCCCGAGTATGTTGGTGGGCCGATGCGCGGGCACTGCTATGATGGGACCGGATGGGTGGAATGCAGCTTTTGGAAGCACGGCGAGAAAGCGGAAGAAAGCCGTTGTATGCTTTTTGGAGCCCCAGACGGTGTGCCGAAGTATGCAAGTGAGGCGCTTCGCATTTGCGATAAGCTTTTCGGCGTGTATTATGATGGAGAGATATAACCTGATGACACCAGATCTACCCCAACACATCAGAATAAACCCACGATGGATCAACACCGCCGGCGGCATGGAGGCCATCGGGCGGTTTTATATCTCGGTGCGCAAAGAAAATGGGGCGGTCTATTTGCCATTGAGGTTCTCCCGGCAGGAAAAGCGGATTTTGCGGAAGCGCGCGCAGATCCCGGTTTCCGAGTGGGCGGAAAAACACCGTGTTCTTCCACAGGACGCGCCGATTCCTGGCCCATGGAAAAACCGGAACGTCCCATATGTGGCGGGCGTTATGGACGCGTCGTTTTTTCCGTCGGTGCAGGAAATTGTGGTTTGCGCAGCACCCCAGGCGGCAAAAACGGAAGGGGTTCTCACCTGCCTTGGGTACGCCGCCGACCGGAAACCGGGTAATGCGCTGATCGTGTTTCCGGATGAAAACGCGGCGAAAGAAACCAACAAAGATCGTATCCAGCCGATGTTCCGGGACAGCCGCCGGCTCAGGTCCTACGCGACAGGCTATGTCGATGACGAAAGCTCCCTTCGGATAAACCTCCAACACATGAGAATTTACATGGCGTGGGCGAATTCGGCCTCGCGCCTGGCATCCAAGCCCCTGCCATACGTCTTTTTGGATGAGGTGGACAAGTTCCCCGAAACGGCCAACAAAAAAGAGGCCGGGCCGATCGACCTCGCAAAGAAAAGAACCCGAAACTTCGGACACATGCGTAAGATCTGGATCACCAGCTCGCCGACGATAGAGACCGGCCCGATCTGGATGGCCCTGAACGAAGCCGAGGTGGTGTTCGACTACGTGGTGCGCTGCCCGTCTTGCGGGGCCACTCAGAAAATGGCGTTTCAGCAGATCAAGTGGCCGGACGGCTCCGGCGCCGATCCGAACGCCGTCGAGTCCGAAAAGCTTGCCTGGTACGAGTGCGAGAAGTGCACCGCGCACTGGACCGACACCGATCGAAACGAAGCCGTTCGTTCCGGCGAATGGCGGGACCGGGCCCATGACCGAGGTCTGATGACGGCCCTGAAATCCCTCCGGCCGCTGCGGATCGGGTTTCACATTCCGGCCTGGCTGTCTCCCTTTGTGTCCCTGTCCGAATGCGCGGCTGCGTTTCTGCGGGGGCTTGTGGATAAGACGAAGTTGAAGGATTTCAGCAACGGTTTTGCCGCCGAGCCGTGGCGGGTCTACCAGAAGGAACGGGAAGAGTCGAAGATCTTGGGGCTGAAGGATGACCGGCCGAGGGGAAGAGTCCCCGGAAAAGGTGTTGTGGCGGCGCTGACGGCCGGCGTCGATACCCAGGATTACGGGTTTTGGTACGAGATCCGCGCCTGGGGATGGGGCGGGCCTACGCTTTCAAAAGACAGTTGGTGCGTCCAAGAAGGATATGTGGAATCGTTTCTGGAATTGGAGAAGGTCCTGTGGGGAAACGTGTATATGGATGATGAGGGCAATGAGTACCCGGTGGTGCTGGTGCTTCAGGATGCCATGGGCCACCGGACGAATGAGGTCTATGATTTCTGCCGAAAACACCGGGGCATGATTTATCCGACCAAGGGGTTTCAGGACATGACCCTTAACTACCGATATGCGAACCAGGAATACTACCCGGGCGGAAAGAAGCCGATCCCAGGCGGGCTGAAGCGGATCGATATCAACACCAAGGTGTACAAAGACGAGCTGTCGAGGTTGCTGGACATATCCCCTGGAGACCCCGGCGCGTGGCGGTATCATTCCGAGTTCCCGGAGGCCTACGCCTTCCACATGACGGCTGAATTCCAGAACGAAAAGGGGCTCTGGGAGTGTCCGGCGCGCCGGCAAAATCACCTTTGGGATTGCGCCGTCCTGAACCTGTGCGCGCACGAAATGAAGGGAATCAAAACATGGAAACGAAAGGAGAAGGACCGGGAGATGATCATCGAGAAAGCGAAACAACCCTGGATTGGAAACAGTGATAACTGGATAAGGAGATGAGTCGATGGCGATGAAGCGGGAGCGTATCAAGTCGGTCAATGACGCGATTGAGGACAGGTATTTGACGGCTGTGGATGTGCAGCGGATGCTGTCGATATCCGAGGGCCAGGTGTACATGTACGAAAAGCACGGAATCCTGAAAAGCATCGATATTTCGGTTTCCGGAAATGGGGGACCCAAAACCCGGCGGTATTCACTTGAGTCCGTGAAAAAATTCGTTGAGCAAAGAAAAATCGATCCGCAAAAATTTTTCGAGTGAAAAAAACTTTTTTTAATACCCCATAATGCCATTTTATGCCTGTTGGCTTACCAGGCCGCCCCATGGATAATTAGAGAAAAATTATTCATGGGGTTTTTTCATGCCATACGATTCCAGAGACGATTTATCCATACGACTTGCCGAGGTGAGGGTTGAAATCGCCAAGGCGCGAAAAGTTCAGTCTTATTCCGTCGGACAGGATTTGAGCGTCGTCCGGGGGCAGCTCAAAACCCTCCTTGATGAAGAAAAGTGGCTTCTCTCCCAGATTGACAAAATAGACGCGACGGCCTCCGGTGGCGCTTCCAACAAGGTCCGGTTCGGGAGGCCGTCATGACCAACCTCATTACGAAAATCATCGATAATTCCATCGAAGTGGTGGCGCCCGGTCTGGCGCTTCGGCGCAGCGAGGCCCGGGCCAAGCTGAAACTTTCCAACGCCATGTATCGCGGGTCGGAAAATTCCCGCCTGATGGCGGACTGGATCCTCGGCAAATCCAACACGACACCCGACCAGTGGGAACTATCCACGCTCCGGGAAAGATCCCGCGACATCAACCGGAATGATCCGGTCGGAAGCGGCGCCACCGAGACCATGGCGGTCAACATTGTCGGCCACGGCCTTTCCCCTCAGTCCAAAATCAGGGCGGAAGCAATCGGCGTATCGCCAGAACGCGCGGAAGAACTGCAACGGCAGGCGGAAACCATCTGGGAGACGTGGGGACCGCTCGCCGGTGCCGACGACAGATTGTCGTTCGACGAGATCCAGTTCCTGGCCATCCGAAAAATAATCGAGGACGGCGAGGTTTTTGCCATTCCCACATGGGCGAATGATCCCTGGCGCACGCTCGGCCGCGTGATAGAGTTGGCTGAATCCGACCGATGCATATCGGAGAATCAAGGATTTGAGCAGGGAATCAAGCTCGGCGACAGGGGGCAACCCATCGCCTATTCATTTTCAAAACCGAACCTGAAAGAGACGCTCAAGGTTGAATATAAAGAGATTCCGGCAAGGGACAAAAACGGGAGACCACAGGTCCTGCACGTTTTTCCGCCTAAAAGAGTAGGTCAGCTACGCGGCGTTCCATTCTTCGCCCCTGCGATGTCCTTTTTTAAGCACCTTGCCGACTACCTTGAGGCGGAAGTGGTTGCCGCACGGGTCGCCGCGTGCCTCGCTATTTTTATCACAAACGCAGATCCGTTGGGGATGGCCGCAAGCCAGGCCGGAAGTACCCGGGCGGCGGACGGCTCCAGGGTCCAGGGGATCGAACCCGGCCTTGTCCATTACCTCAATGTCGGGGAATCGATCAATGTGGTCGACCCGAAGCGCCCGGGCGATGCCTTCGCGCCTTTTGTGGAGGGCGTGCTGCGTCTCATCGGCGTTTCTCTCGGAATGCCATATGAACTGCTGCTGAAGGATTTCTCGAAAACAAATTACTCGTCGGCCCGCGCCGCACTGCTGGAAGGCCGCCGGCATTTCATGAACTGGCGGACGTGGTTTTCCAAAAAGTTTTGTCAGCCGATATGGGAACTGGTCCTTGAGGAAGCGTATCTTCGGGGCCACTTCGATGCGCCCGATTTCTACAAATTCCGCCAGGAATTGTGTCGATGCTCCTGGATCGGCGGCGGATGGGGATGGGTCGACCCGGTAAAGGAAGTTGAAGCCTCGAAACTTGCCATGGACTACGGGCTGTCAACCCTTGCCGAGGAAGCCGCCGGCCAGGGGCGGGACTGGGAAGAGGTCCTGGAGCAAAAAGCGCGGGAGGACCGCAAGGCGAAGGAGCTTGGGCTCGATCTGTCGGCGCAGCCGAAAGCCAAAACGCCGCCGCCGGATGAACCAGAAGAAGGAGATAAACAAAATGCCAAAGATTGAACGATCGATAGTCAACATATCGGCGCCGGTTGAATTGTCCGAAGCCGCAGAGGGATCGAAAAGCAGGCGGTTTTCCGTTTTGGCTTATACCGGCAAGCAGATCGACACCTGGTTCGGCGCGTTCGTTATCGACATCAAGGGGATCAAAACAAAGGCGAAGGTGCCGATTCTGAGAAGCCATGACCATGGGAAAATTGTCGGATGGTCGGAAAAAACCGCCAAAGACGATGCGGGCCTGTCCCTTTCCGGCGTTTTCTCGGATTCGACCGATGCCGGGAAAGAGGTGCTGGCACTCGCGGACGAAGGATTCCCCTGGCAGGCATCGGTCGGCGTCCGGCCGCTTCAAATCCGGCAGCTCGGCGCAAAGGAAACGATGGAAGTAAACGGCAAGGTGTTGTCCGGGCCGAATGTGGAAGTATGGACCAAATCGCTTGTCGGTGAGGTCTCTGTGGTCCCGTGGGGGGCCGATAACGACACGTCGATCGCGCTGCTATCAGCCGGGGACAGGGTGTCTGTTGAAACAACCTTTTATACCGAAGGAGGGTCCGACATGGATCTGAAAGAGCTTAAGGAAAAGCACCCTGCGCTCTATGATGAAGTGTTTGCGCTGGGGGCGGCGTCCGTGGACGTCAATTCGGCAAGGGTGGAAGCGGCAAGCGCCGAACGTGAGAGGGTGACAGCGATCCTGTCTGAAAATGCGGATTCCACGGCCACGCTTCAGGCGATCAAGGATGGAACCAGCGTCGATGGCGCCTTCAAGCTGTTTTACAAGGCGGAAAAGGAGCGGAAAACGGCGGAACTTGCGGCGCTCGCGGCGTCCGGGAATAACGCCATCGGGCATCAGACCCCGGCAACCCCGGCACCGGTCATCACCGATCCAGCGGCGGAAGTATCTAGGCAGGCCCTGGCGTTGTCGGTGAAGGAAAAGATTTCGTTGGCGGATGCGACCACGCGGATTCTAACGGAAGACAAAACCCTGGCCGATAAATATTGGTCTCAATTCACCGTATAAAGGAGGGTGAAAAAATGGCTTACGAACAGAAAGTATTGGATGTCAGTTTTCCGGCTGCCGAGTCGCTGGTGAATGACCAGTATCGCTTTGTCGTGCTGGCCAGCACCGGTGTCAGGCGTCCGGACACGGCCGCCGAGGTGTCTATCGGTATTTTGCAGAATGCCCCTGCTGCAGGAGAAGCGGCCGTGGTGCGGATTTTCGGCGTCAGCAAGATGGTTGCGAATGCCGCGCTGGGGGTTGGCGCCTTCGTCAAACACGAGTATGTGGACGCGGCCGACGCCGGTAAGGGAGAGGTGAACACGGCTGCCCCGACCTATACCCGCGCAATGGTCGTGGGTGCGGCCGGTGCTGAAAATGATCTGGCGACGGTTCTGTTGACCTCCCCGTTCCCGGCCATCAATGACGCGGTGCAGGGGATAACGGCAGTTGCGACCATCAATACTGCCGGTGTGGCGACCTATACGGCGGCAAATCTTGTCGGCGGGTTGATTTTGAGGGATCCGGCCGGCGCAGGGCGCGAAGATGTTACCCCGACAGCGGCGCAAATAGTTGCAGCGGTTGCCGGTGCGATTGTCACCTCAAGCTTCGAATTCACAATCCGAAATACTGCGGATGGCGATGAGACCATCACCGTCACGGCGGGTGCTGGGATAACGCTGTCCGGGACGATGACCATCGCCCAGAACAACAGCAAGCGGTTCCTTGCGGTCGTCACCAATGCGACAGCAGAAGCCGAAGCGGTCACCATCTACAGTCTCGGGACCGTGGTTCATTGATATAGGGACGTTCAATTTGACGAGAAAGGATAACAGCCATGCTTCCAACGCCTGCCAGTGCCCATAAAGATGCGGCGCTCAGCAATTTGTCAATCGCCTACCGGAACAGCATGTTCATTGCGGATCAGGTGTTTCCGACTGTGCCGGTGAAAAAACAATCCGATTATTTTTTCAAGTTCCTGCGCGGGGACTGGTTCCGAAACGATGCGGGCCTGCGTGGACCCGGCGCGGATGCGCGTCGCGGCGGATACAAACTGACCGCTGATACGTATTCCTGCAAGGAATATGCGTTCGCGCACCCTATCCCGATCGAGCTGATCAACAATGCGGATATCCCGCTACAGCCCATCGCGACCGGGATTGACTTTGTCACACAATCAATCCTTCTGGCCAAGGAGAAGGTGGTCGCGGATCTGATTTGCACGGCCGCAAACTGGCCGAACATGACGGAGGACGCCGCCGGTTTATGGGCGGCCACGGATTCGACCAATACCTTTCTGACCGACATTTTGACGCGACGTGAAACGATCCGGCAGAGCATCGGCCTGTATCCAAACACCCTCATTATGGATGCCAAAACCTTCAAGGCGCTGAAAGAGTCATCCGTGTTGCTCGATCGCATCAAATATACCGGCACCAAAGGAAGTCCGGCCGAGGTCACGCCCCAGATGCTGGCCATGCTGGCCGAGGTTGACAGGGTGCTGGTGGGTGGCGCGATCTATTCGAGCGACGAAGAAACCCTCGCCGGAACCGAGTTCACGGCGGTCGACCTGTGGGAAACCAATACCGGACAGGGCTCCGCATGGCTCGGGTATGTCTCCCCGAGGCCAGCGATTGAAATGCCGTCCGCCGGCTACACCTTCACCTGGAACAACACCAACATCCCGGATGAAGTCATCCGGAAAACCGGCGCCAGATCCGTGCGCAGATGGTGGGAATCCAGCCCGAAACAATGGGTGGTAGAGGCGTCCGAGTGCTTCGACGCGAAAATATGCAGCGCGGTTTCCGGGTTCTTGTGGACTGACACGTACTTGACCTGATGAGTGGTGATCCATGACGTTTTGGAGCGATATATCATCCGACATGTCCATCATCCTGGGGGCTTCCGACGGTCCTTCCAGGATGGTGACGCATGTTCCCCACGTTCTTCCCGAGATGGAGGAAGGCGAGGAATACGAGCCGGTGCAGCTCCAGGCGATCATTGTCAGCCACGGGCGGCAGGATGACGCGGCGGTCAACAAGGTTTTTGCCCACGCCTATTTCAGCCGGGAGGATCTTGCGTCACCGCAGTATCAGGACACGTTGACGGCGGAAGACGGCACGGTGTGGAAGCTGATCCGGGACGCGGGGTCGAACGATGATTTGATGCGCTGGGAAGTGGAGCGGGACATACGGTCCATCATGGGGAGGCAGCGGGTATGATCGATATCCAGGTGAAAATGACAGGCATGACCGATCTTCTCAAGTCCGTGATCGATCTGCCGGGCGTTTTTTCCAGGTGTCGCGCATCGGCGCTGAAATCACTCGGATGGAATGTTCAACAGGATCTGAAGAAGACCGGCCGCGCGCTTCAGCCGCGTCTGAATCCCCACACGGGCGTTTTATCGGCAACGCACCCGACCGCAAAGCGATCGGGCCGGTCGGTAAAATGGTCCAAGGTCAGAAGAAATAAAAAATGGGTGTCCGGGACATCGAGGCTGCACGGGGCCGATGGACGGGTTGCCCAAAAGTTGAGCACCCGAAAAGAGCCGTTTTCCAGATTCGTCAACATGGTCCGGTACAGCGTTGATCCGGAAGATACGATGGTTGAAATCGGCCTGCTGAAACCAAAGCCGATTTATTACGTGTGGATGAAAAAGAACGTCGCCGGGTTCGGGACGAAGATAACGCCCAAGATGCGGCGGTTTTTGTTCGCGTCCGGATTTCCCGTCAGAAAAGAGACCGACACATTGAAAACGCCGGCAAGGCCGTGGGTCGATGTGGTGCGAAAGCGATGGGAGCAAAAGGCAACCAACCACTTTGAAAAGAAATTTTGGGAAGCCTATGACAAGTACGCCACAGGCGGCCGGTTCAACCCGAGGGGCGCATGATGCTGACGACATCCGAGTTGATAGAGAAAATACGGGATGCAGTGGCCAACAGCCAGGAGATATCGGCCTGGTGCGTGTCGAAGTACGGGAAGACGCCGACCGTTTTCGTCGGGATCGATATCGAAAATCCGCCGGCGGAGACCGATTACCCGGTAATTGTTATTGAGGGTGTCGCGGAGGCGTACGGTAATTCGCAAAGCATGATCGCATGGATCGCAAGCATCGGGGTCGGGGTGTACGACAAGACCATATCCACAGCGGTGGTAACGGTGCCGGGGGAAGACGAAGAGGATGACCCCATCGCTATATCCGCCACAAGGACATATGCCGGGATGCTCGATGTCGAAACCTTTAGGGAGAAAGTTCATGCTGTCCTGAAGGCCGAGCGGTTCGCGAAAATCACGTTTGATTCAAAATCAGAGACCATCAACGCGTATCCTGAGTTCATCAGCACGGTTGATGCAACCATAGAGCAAATCTATTCACGAAGGAGAACATGAAATGACAACCGCCTATCAAGAGGAAAGCTTCCTTGGCTCGGGTGATCTGCAGATCGCCATTTATGATCCGTCCACCGGCACGCTCGGGGGTGAGCGGGATGTCGGGAACGCCCAGAACTTCGTCATCAACCCGCCGAGCATCGAGAAAAAAGAACTGATCGGCATGCGGCGGGCAAATTACGCGCAGACGATCAAGTCCGTCATCACCAAAAGCGAGCAGGAAATCAAATTCACGCTCACGGACATCAACCGGAAAAACCTGGCCCTGGCCATGTTTGGAACGGACGCGGATAACGACCAGACCGAGGACGACAACGTTGGATCAGCCGAATCCATTGTGGCCCACCTGGACGCATGGACGCCGCTTACCCATCGGAATTTGGATACCCAAACGGCCCACAAGCCCGTGGTGAAAAATTCCGCCGGAGACGCCACTTATGATGAGGGGGATGACCACGACTATGTGGTGGACTACGAGACGGGCCGCATCATGGCGCTTTCCACCGGGGACATCGGGGACGGGGCCACCCTCAAGGTCGAATATTACTGGGCGGCCACAACCGGCTTCAAGGTCACCGCGAATGACGTGAACAAGTTCGAGTGCTTCATCCGGATGATCGGGATGGACCAGGCCAACGAGAGGGACTGCGAAGTCATTGTCTACAAGGCGCAAATCGAGCCGTCCGGGGATATGAGTTGGCTCACCGAGGACTTCGCGACGCTTGAATTCACCGGCAAGATTCTGGCCATGGCCGCCGGTACCTGGGCTGTACTCTTCCATACCGATGCCGCGGCGACGCCTATCGCCTAAGCCGCTTCGGTCAGGATAAACCCACTATCAAATCCACACCCCGCGGCGCCTCTTTGACCGCGGGGATTTTTCAAGGAAATGCGTTTATGCGAAAGCACAAAATCATCAAGCTCGATGAGAAAGAGATCACGGTCAAAGAGCTTCGCGTCAAGGATATCATCGAAATATTGGAGTCGGCGGACGGCAACGCTGCGGCCGGCATCAAAGAGCTTTTGATTGGTCATTTACCGAAGGTGGTGGACCTGAAACTGGAAGACATCATCGAAATGGCGCCGTCCGAGCTGCAGACGATTTGGGATGCCGCAAAGGAGGTAAACGCCGCTTTTTTCGATGTCGCCAGGGCGATGGGCGCGGAAAAAATCCTGTCGGAACTAAAGGCCTCTCTGGAGAAGAGCTTTTCCGGCATTGTTGCCGACTCGTTGAAGCTGGCCATATAGGCGCGCATGAATACGGGTTCGGTTATTTTCTGCTTGCGCTGGAATCCCTGGCGGAAATGCGGGACAGAGAGTTGAAGGATTCGGCACTGGCCTCCCGCCTGGGATACCATGCCGACAAAAAAGCGTTTTCGGAGTTCATGAAGAAATAGCGTCTGCTTGGCCCAGGGCCCAAAGGATTGAAAGCAGGCAGGCAAGCCCGATGACCGCGGCGGATGGTGAGAGTATCAGCCATAGGCCGGCGAAAACCATCGCAAGAAAAAGGACGCTCCCGATCACCGGAAGGAATGCGCAGATGGGAAACGACAACACCCGCGAAGCGATTACGATACCGATGATGGTGAAAAGAGTGTCCATGGAGACCCCCGGGAATGAATAATGCGCTGAACATCATCATAGCCCTGAAGCAGTCCGGCGGTCAAGTATTGAAGGGCCTTTCGGGCGGTATCAACCGGCTCAATATGTCGAGCCAGGCCTATCAGGCCACCTTGAGAAGCCTCAACGGAACCGCGAATCAATTCACCGGCATGCTCACCCGGATGGCGGCCGTTCTCGGCGGCGCGGATCTTTTCCGACGGGCCGCCGCAAGTGGTATCGCATTCAACAGCACGGTCGAACAGTCCAGGATCGGCATCGCCGCCCTGGTCCGCACGTTCAACACCTTCACCGATTCGCAAGGAAAGGCCGTCTCCGCCCAGGAGGCATACACGGCATCCATGGCGATAGCGGAAAGAATTCAGAAAGAACTTCAAATTGCAGGGCTCGAGACCACGGCGACCTATGAGGGGTTGCTTAGCGCCCTGCAGGAAGGTATCGGCCCTGCGTTCAAAGCCGGATTCAACCCGGCCCAAATCGTTAAATTCACCAAATTGATGACCCAGGCGGCCGCCTCCCTGTCCTTGCCGATAGACCAGCTGGGGCAAGAATTACGCGCGGTGTTGGACGGGACGATTGATCGTAACGCCAGAATCGCCAAGGCCCTGGGGCTGACAAACGAAAAAATCAAGGAGCTCACCAAGAGCGGGGAGCTCTTTGATTATCTGGTCCAGAAGTTAAAAGCCTTCGAGGATGCCGGGAGCGCCGCCGCAAAGACATGGACCGGCGCCGCGAGTAACCTTGCCGACGCCCTTCAGATGGCGTTTGGCGAGGGTCTTTCCGGCAGCTTTAAGAATGCCACGAAGATGCTTCTCAATCTGCGGGATGCGATTGTGACGGTCGATGAGTCGGCCGGGACATTCACGTTTAACGAGCGCATCGTTGCGGCATTCAAGGAAGTCGACAAGGCGATCGGGAAGGTCATCTCGGAGTTCGGCGGGGATCTCAAAACCAAGGTCGGCGAGATCGCGGACGTTTTCGCAAATGTCGCGATAGCGGGTATCCGGATCGCGGATGCCTTCTTGAAAATCACCTCCGCCATGGGGCCGGCCCTGCCCCTGATCGTGCAGATTGCGGCGGGGGCTGTGACCATGAAACTGGCATATATTGCGCTGGTGGGGCCGATATTGATGGTGTTCCGGCGCATGAAAGCGTTTGCCGCCGCCATCGGCGTACTGGGAGCGACCAAAACGGCGGTGGCCGGGCTTGGGGCGCTCAAAGCCGCGATTCTCGGGGTGTCGGGAGCTACGGCAACCCTCACCATCCAGCTCCGGGGCTTTGTCGCCGCGCTTGCGGCCTATGGGGTGTATGAAATCTATCAGCTGATCATCGCGATCATGCAATGGAGAACCGCATCCAACGAGGCCGGAAACGCCCAGGACCGGTTGAAAAAAAGCACCACCGGGCTGATGGAGAAGCTGAAGGAATACGCGGATTATAAACCGCCAGAAGGAAAGGACCTGGTCGGAAAGACCGACGAGGATCTGAAAAAACTTCAGGGCGACTTATCGAAGGCCAGGGCCTACTTGCTCGCGCTGAAAATGCAGCTGGAACAGCAGTCGGAGGAAACAAACTGGCTCGGGAACGCGACCGCCGAAGCCAAAAATGCCGCCGGCGCGCTTGAGCTTGTGAACCGGAGACTCGCCGAAATCGACAAGGCCCGGGCGGCAATCGCCAAAAACATCGTGGTCGCCCCGCCGCCGGATGCGGTGGCTGATCCGGCGCTTGTGCTGGCCGAACTCAATGCGGAGCTGGACCGCATGAAATCGGCCAACGAAACTATGCTGCTGAAGCTCCAGGAGGGGTATCGGCTCGGGAAAATCTCGCTTGAGAAATATTTCGCGGACAGACTTGCGATCATCAACCAGGAATACGGCAAGGAGGCGGCCCTCATCGCCAGGATGATATCGATGGAGGGCACCACCAATGCGGAAAGGGTCAAGCTCAACGCAAAACTTTTCGAGCTGGAACAGGCGCACGCGCGGGATGTCATCAACCTGAAAATCGAGCAGGCAAAGGAAGCGGCCGACATTCAGGACGCCATCGCACAGCGGGCGGTGGAAAGGAACCAGGCGGTATCCGAAACCGAACTGGCCGCGCTGAAGGTTCTCTATGATACCGACAAAGTTTCGCTGCAGTCGTACATTCAGAAACGCTCCGCCATCCTTGAAAGCACCTTCGCGCTCAACAAGAAGATCATCCAGCAGGGGATCGCTGCGGAAACCGACACCAAAAAGCGCATGGCGCTTGAAGACGAACTTTTCGCGCTGATCGAGCAGCACAAACGGGACATCCTTGGCATCAACCAGGAGCTTATCGACGGCGAAAAGTCCCTCGCGCTAGAGCGCGCCCAGGCCGTTCAAAGCATGTATCAGTCAATCGGCACCTCAAGCTTGGAATCGTTTGAGGCCCAGGCCGCCATCCTCGACCTGCAGGTGGAACGATACAAGAAGCTGAAAATCGATCAGTCCATTATCGACCTTTGGTACAAGAACGAGCTGGAAAACATCCTTCGCCAGCAGGCGCTCAATTCGGACCGGTTTTATGACGGCATCAAGCAGGCGCACAAGGACATGATCAAGGACCAGGACCGGCTCGGTCAGCAGGGATACGACGTATATAACGGCATGGTCCAAAACCTCACCGGTACGCTGTCCTCGTTTTTTGATGATGTGTGGTCCGGGCAGTTGAAATCAGCCGCCGACTACTTCCGCTCATTCGCGAAAGGCATCGTCAAGGCCTGGTCGGATATGGCGTCGCAAATGATGGCCAAATGGCTGATGATGAAGGCGATGAAAGGCTTTTCAGGCTTTTTCGGCCTGGGCGGTGAGGTCGGCGGCGGATCCGGATCTGCCGTGAAACTTGCATCCGGCGGCCGGATCCCCGGACACTCGCCCCACTCCAGGGCCGACAACATACCGATTTGGGCGACCGCCGGAGAATATGTGCACCCGGTGTCCTCGGTTCAGTATTACGGATCTGCCATTATGGAGGCGATCCGCAGGCGATTGATCCCGAAAGATTTCTTCGCGCAGTTTGCTCTGCCGGCGTCGGTTCGAAGGCCGTCGTATGCGCTCGCCTCGGGTGGTGAGGTGCCTGGTGCCCCGGGAGCTTTCTCCGTATCGGTCCCGGTCACCGTATCCGGCGCCGACAATGTCAACAGGCTGTCCCGGGTTCTCCCGGGTGAAATCGAGGCGCTGGTCATCCAGATCATGAGACGGGAGATGCGATAGATGGCGGAACAAACGCTTGGGAGCTATTCGTTCGAGGATGACCCGGAGAAGATGACCATTCCGGAAAGCAAAAAGGTGTTCGCCTCCGTCCAGACATATTCCGGGGCGGCGGTATTCCAGTGGCCTGCCAATATCGCGGGCCAACGCGTGAACCTGTTCTGGACCCTGATGTCGGATGAGATGTACGAAGAGCTGCGGACGCTTTACTTATCGCCGAGTGCCATCACATGGTGCCCAAAACCGAGCACCACGACGGAACACGGGATGGAATATGCGGTCGCCGTTGTATCCCTGGACGGGGTTTACAACGATGCGACGTTTCATCATCAGCCGTTTCGATTTGACGTAAAGCTCGTTCTCCAAATCATTTCGGAAACCGAACTGGCGTTATTAGACCCTCCGTAATGAGGTTAAAAAATGAAACTCAACATCAGAAGCTTCACGGCAACATGAGGTAATTCAATGGCATTAACATCCTATGCCCTTTCAGAAAATGCGCTATCCCGGCCGGTAGCGCAGGCGCTACTCCGCCATGCCTTTGACAAGGTTCCTTATGCGCCGCCGACTACCCTGTGGTGCGGCCTGCATCCCGTTACGGCGTTTGCGCAGACCGCCCTGTCCGCCGGGGCACCTTTTTTCGAGCCCGAGCCAAGGACCGATAACGGGTATCATCGGGTCGCGGTGGACTGGGAGCGGGTGGATACCCGGACTGTCACCAATGCAAGCGATGTCGTTTTTCCGGTCCCCATTGTGGATTTGGGAGCCATCGCCGGGTTTGCGTTATATGATGCGCCGGTGGGGGGCAATTATATCGCGCGGGCGATTTTTAACGACATGTTGATCCCCATTCCGGCATACGCCGGGAAGAAGATTTATTTTCCCGCCGGGACGTTGGATTTCACCTGGGATGCGCTCAATCATTATGACAACGGGGTGAACTGGTGTGGGTTCAGCGATTATCTGGCGGATAAATTGAACGGGCTGCTCTTCCTTCATGAGCCGTTTCCATGTCCGGATGTGTATCTTGGGGTCGCCAAAGCGGAGGTCACCCGGTCTGATACGGTTGCGACCATCACGGAATGCGATGCCGCCGATTATTTTCGGTTCCACATTTCGCCGTCCTCAGAAAGCGTGGACAACCCCCAGTGGTATTTTGATGAGATGCGATATGCGATGCTGGATGTCGAAGAGGACACGGAATACTCTCCGGGTGAGGTTGAATACGATCCAGTCGTCATGGACGGGTTTCTCTTTGAAAACTGGGGGTGGCTGCGTGGGTTTTATGTGGATGCAGAAACGCCCGGAACCGGGAATATTTTGGCCCATCATGGCCGGTTCGTAAGGATTGGCCCGGATGCAGCTATGACGACGGCAAGGAAATTCTATTCGATGAACAACAAAGCGATCCATGTAACCCCATCGATTGCTTCTGTGGAGATAAGATGATCACACTGGACCCGGCATTATTATCTGCGCAGAACAGTATGGAACGCCTACCCATCGTCAAAATGAGCTCATCGACCTATTTGCCTGAGCTGCCATTTGACGGAAGTATTTTTAACCCTAATTTCGCGGAAAACGAAGTGGCGCCGAACATGATCCGGCTCTCGGATGATTCACTGGCGATCCTTTATAGCGAGCCGCAGTATGACCGGGTTTATTTCATGCGGTCCGACGCGGATAAATTGCAGTTTACGCAGCCGGTGGTGATTTATGACGGCGTTTCAAGCGAGTTTATCCCCTGCATGGTCGAGCTGCCAAACGGCAACATCGGCGTGATCCTGGTGGACGTGCCAAATGGCCTGATCCGGAGAATGGTCATTACCCCCGCGGGCGCGGTCGTAACGGCGCTATCTACCATACAGGATTGGAGCACCAGCTATACCATCTCGGGCGGCACGGTCGTGAAACTGGCCAACGGCACCTATATGGCTGCCATTGGCATTTTAAACGAGAGCACCGGCGTCTGGAGTATCGGCAGTTATGCATCCGCTGATTTTCTGGCCTGGGGGGCCATCTCCTATTTCTCGCTGCCCGGGCTGGCGGATGATCGCGAAAAGCTGAACCCGTGCCTGTATCAGGCATCCACCGGGGCGCTGGTGCTGGCCATTGAATACGCGAGTTTCGAAAACGAGAACGGCCAGATCATTACCAACATCTTCACCTTTTTGTCGAACGATAACGGTGTCACCTGGGCAGCCGGGGATCAGGTCACGAATTATACCAACCTGGCGCAGGATGCGAAATACCCCAGTATCGCCGAAAAAAGCGACTGGGACATCATATTGGCCTACACCGAGGAGGAGACGGTCAGGTTTATTGATGCGGATTCGGTCGGGTATCTGGCGGCCAGCGGCGGCGAAGTCATTTATGACGATTTATACCCCACAGAAATGCATTATGACCCGGCTACTGGATTGCTGCATGTGCTCAATTCTTACAATAGCTCGGGCACCAAACATATTGTGGGCCTATTAACCATTGATATCGCGACCTGGACGATTCAAAAAGCGGTTACGAACCACACCGTGCCAGCGTTCAGCGATATTTATACCGCCAACAATATTTTGAGTGATAAATGGCGTAGCGATGGGCAGTTTCTCTGCTTCGGGATCAGCGGCGGATTTCATTTCGCTGTGTACAATGCCGAGGCCGATACCATTGTGCAATATAGCTTGAATGAAAGTATCACCTACGGCCTTGACCCGAACATGAATGCGCAAATGTCGGTGGGGTGTGCGTATGATATAAATCATAGCTGCCCCGTAATCGCAGCCCAGGTGGTGGCGAGCGACCGCCGGTTATACCTTCTATTGGCTTACAGCTCGGCTTATTGCGCGACGATCATCGTCGGATCGATTGATCTTGCTGAGAATGTCGATCCTATAACAAATCTTGCCAGTTTCACTGAGGTATGGAAAATCGGTTATCAGGCGACAAGGCTGGTCATAACTCAAGGCGACGATAATAATTTCCTGGTTTCTCCGGATGACGATCTCCTGTTCGTGGCGGCGCATAATTCCCTTGCGGTAGGCAACGAACAATACCATGGCGGGCTATGGGTAATCCAGCTATCTACCGGTCAACTGATCTTCTCCATGAATTATATTACAAACTCTTCTTTCCATAAATGCGGGATCAGAAGGCTATGTTATGCCAACGGGCATCTGTACGGATCGTTTGACTATTGCGAGAATTATGGCCAGGAAGACCGGCGCGGCTTAATGGATATCAATATCGCGGCTCAAAGCGTTTCTTATCACCGGCCGACTTATGCCTCCCTCGACAGTTATGCCCTGAATGGCAAGACAGTCGGCCCGGACGGTAAAATATTGATCGCCACCACAACTGAATTTGGCGTTGTCACGTTTGATCCACAAACTTACGAATGGACGTATTATAACGAGGAGACCGTTCCGGGGATAGCAAACGGCGGGTTACTCGGTTTTCGCAGTGTCGCTTACAACCCAACCGACCAGACTATCTTCGCAGGCGCATATTGGACGACCGGCTATCAGACCAAGTCCTACGTGGCGGCCTTCAATGAGACCGGCGCTTTTCAACAGAGTAAATATTACACCGGCGCGCTGGTGGAAGGGAACACGTATTCGTTTTCAGCGGAACCGGCCGTGCTGACGCTGAATTCGTATGATTACGATGCATCCGTGGTCTACGATGAAACGGACAGCCTATGGGCGGTATGGACAAACCGAAGGATAACCAAGCGATCCGTTATGTGGGACTCAGAGACGCAATCGCCCGATCTGACATCACGGCTGGTGTCCGGAACCCCTATCGACATTACCTGGGACATCACGGGCCCGAACAGGTTAACATTCTCCCTGGCAGACGGCCATCTCTTCGACCCACAAAATGCATTATCCACGCTGTCTAATGCCGTCAAAAAAGGCCGCGTGATCGATATCAGTTTCGGTGAAACGATCGGTGGCGTGCCTTACTGGCAATCTCAAGGGCTGTTTATCGTCACCGAAAACCGGGTTTCTTATGTGAAAGGGTCGGCGCCCGTTATTTCCGTTACCGCGGAAGACCAGCGCACAGTGTGGGAGCACATGAATATCGTGGCGACAGAAGATTATTCTTCGGCGATGCCGGATAATATTCTGATTGATTTACTTCAGGATCATTGCGGGCTGACGGCCTCCGGCTACGATGTCCCGGCGTTTGCCAATGAGCACGAATGCTTCATTCAATGGGTGGATCAAAGCTTTGCGGACATCGTGAAAAGTTTGTGCGACCATTTCGGGTATTTTGCCTGCGTGGATACCAGCAACAAGGTCACCTTTCGGCGGATTGATTTATCTCGCGCAGAAACCGATAATATCTACCCGCAGGCCGTGATCATCGAGTTTTCGCCGGAGGATAATTATTCGAATTTCGTCAATCAGGTGGTCGTGAATGGCGAGAGCCATGACAATATAGAGGTCCTCTATGAGGCCGAAGCAATCAAAACCCTCAACGGGACTCTTGGCTGGTGGGGTGGCGAGAACAAGGTCAAGGTTTGGTACTCCGAGGACAAATCAAGGACGTGCCTGAATCCGCGGCTGGAAGTCCATCAGAGCGTAAAGGATTACGGGCCGTTCATGGGCTTGTTCTCAGGATATGGCAGCGAGGGCATCGTGGGCGAGGACGATCTGCACCAATGGTGCGAGGTTAAGACCGAGATGCCGAGCCTGATCGGTTATGTGATCGGTGAGATTGCATTGCTGGTAGGGACAGCCACCATGGCTATGACATGTGATGGTAGCCGAAATTGCGGGATTTACATCGCCATGACATCAACGGCGTGTTCCGCGCTATTTGAAACGCTGTCTTCCGTGGCGATGTATCATTACACCGTCTGGGCATCCCCTGTTGGTTATGAGAAGCAGCAAATATCGGGCAAGGCTGATGATGTCGAAAAGCAACAAGAGATGAACGGGCAGATAGTAACCGAAAGTATCGATGATCCGTTTTGCTACGAGGTAGGGCATTGCTTAATGGTGGCCGCCTTTGAGCTTGGCATTGCCCGGGCGCAACGAAACACGGTCAAGGTTGTAAAAACGGCCCATTTACAGGATGAAATCGGAGATATAGTCAGTCTATCCCATCCGTACACAGGCCAGCCGATCCGCGGGTTTGCTACCGGGTTGACGCGATCCTATTTGAAACCGGATTCAAATGACGGTGGTGACGGCGGGTTCACGGACACCGTCACGATGTGGAGGCTGTAATGCGTCAATACGGCAGAAAATTTGTTGACCGGTATGTCGCTAAAAAAATAGCGGGCGCGACTGAAACCAGGGACGCCGTGCTGGTGGCTATCGATACGGTATCAAAGGTGGCAAGGGTTAAAATAAACGGGTCAAGCAAGCTCGTGACTGCCCATTACCCGCGCAACTGGTTTACGCTCCCGTATTATATGAAGGTCGGGAACGCCGTTCGGATCACGCATCGGGGCGGTGTCAGGGGCTACGTCGAAATCTCCGGCGAAGGCCGCGCCATTCCGTTCGCCGTATCGGTCACCGATTTGGTCAACCCGACATTGTCTGACGGCATCATCAGCGGGCTGGAAGTCACTATCGATTCGACCGGCACACGCTTTATCGTTTCTCCAGGCACCTATCGCATCAACGGGGAATTATACGCTTACGCCGGCACGGAGGTGATGGCCACAGTGGACCCGATGATGATGGAAGACCCATCCTCTCACACCATGGGGGATTTTGCCGTTATGGGGGAAACATCCGAATGGGCTGGGGACGACTTGCAAATCATTCCGCCAGATGGGTTCCCCGGCATGGGGTGGCACATTTTATTCGGATATATCGTTTTATCGATAGGAGTCGACGGGCCGGTGTTAACCGTTGGTGAATCCACCCCAGACTACACCATTCATGCGGCGCCGGTTATGCCGGATATTCCTTCGGATCATATCCAGCTGGCCTATCTGCTGGAATATACGCGGTATGGCATTGAACACGGGCCGTTATATGAGACCTCCGATTTGAATGTGCCCTGGATCGATCCATACCCATCCTATTTTAAGGTCACAAATTATCAAAACATATCAAAATGGCCATGCGATTCGATAGGCTATGAACCGCGAGGCGATGATGACGGTGACGGGGTTGGCGCGTATATTCATACCAACCCAATTAATTTAAAGATATGCGACCCCGATTGCCATTGGATAAAGCACTTCCCGTGCCCCGCACCGAAATACAGGATTACGGTGGAGGTCATGAACCAATATGATTGGCCTGAATGGGGACCAGATGGCGAACCGTGGCAGGTCAATGGGCAGATGATATATGGGTCCGGGAATTCTACGTTTGGCCCCGTGCATGTCATCGACCAAAGCAGGGGGTTAGTTAATCCGTCTCGTATTTTGACAACTGAGCTATCGTCGGAGGCACATACTGAGTTTTCATTCGAATATCTGCGGGATACGGCAACGGCAGGCATAGCCTCCGGGTATGACGTGGAAGAGGCGGACCCGGTGTTCCAATTGTCACTGAATAATAAGGGCTACGAGTACGTTGTGACCAATATCCACATCAATATCCTTCAAAAAGAAACGCAGGACAACACTGGGATTTTTATAAGTGGTTGCTTCATTCAGGGGCAGGTATATGAAAAGCCGGTATTTATTAATTTCGGGGGGAGCGAGGCTCCGACCCAGCTGAAGGTGGAAGATCTATGACGATTTTTAGGCGGCATAACATAATGATGGGCCAATTGGCTGAGATAAGGGAAGCCGTGGCGTATCAAACAAGGTTGCTCGAAACGATTGTGGACCAACTGGACATGCGGGAAAAAACCGCTGCGCAAGCTCGCATGGATTGGGAACAGCATAAAAAGCGCATTTCCGGAATGCTCACGAGAATGCCGGGAGTCGCCGGCAACCAGCAATATCAAGAGGCTATCAACAATATTTTCGACACCATCGGGGCAAACAAATGACAACAGATTATCACACGCCATACCAGGATAACGTCACGACGTTCCGGGCCGCGGACATGAACCCGCCATTGGCTGCATTGGATGCAGCGATTGGGGCAAATGCACTGGCTATAACCGGCAAGTCGGATTCTTCTCACACCCATGACGACCGGTATTACACAGAAGACGAAATCGATTCGATCGTATCTGGAATAGGCGATGGCGATGTCTTCGGGCCTGTAACCAACACCGCTGATTACGTTCCGCAATGGAATGGCGCCGACTCAAAAACGCTCAAAAATGGGTTGTCCGTGGTAACCACCATTGGGGATCCGGGGTCTGATGCCGCCATCCCGACAGAGCAAGCCGTCCGGGAGGCGATAGCGTCCATAGGCGGCGGGAGCCAGCCCTATATCATTGGCGGGTCGTTCAATGGCTCGCCAACCGCGAGTCTGGTGCTGGTGATTCACCCGTTTGCGATCGATGTGACATTCCCGGCCGGGCTGGCCACATCAAAACTGGTTGCGACTGTGGCGGCCACTGCTGAAACGGTGTTCAGTTTAAAGAAAAACGGGGTCGAGTTCGGGACGGCAACCTTCGCGGCGGCCGGAACCGTGGCGACGCTTGCGGCGGCATCTGACGCGACTTTTGATGAATCAAGCGGGGATATATTCACACTGGTTGCGCCGGCAACGCCGGATGCGACGCTGGCCGGTTTAGGCTGGGCGATAAGGGGGGCAAGATAACATGGGGGGAAACAGCTTGAAAAAATACTTGATGGCAATTCTATTTCTGTTGGCTTTTGCTGCGAGTGGCCATGCGGCTGTCGCCTACGTCGATCTGGTTTCAGGCAATGATACCACAGGAGATGGCACAGCCGGGAATCCATACCTGACAGCCGAAAAAGCAGATGATATTTTGACCGGCGGTGGGGATGAGATTCGTGTTGCCAAGTCCGCTATCACGGCCCTTTCCGGGACGCTCACCTTCACCAATGGGAGTGCTTCGATCACGACTAGCGCCGACCTTTCGGGCGTTCTCGCCGATGGATATCTAATCAGTAAAAACTCCGAAAGCGGCGGAACCGAGGGCTGGTGGCATGTAAGCAGCGTTACCACTGATACCATTACGCTATCCGCGCAGTACTGGGGAACCTCTGAAACGACCTCTGCTTATTACGTTATCCCCGCTGCAACCGATGATTCTCACTGGGATGGGGTCAAAGAAGGGGCATCAAAAACCAGCCGAATGAAGATCTCTGGCGGGTGGGATTTATCAACTGAAACACGAGATGGATACACGGCGGTTACCAACAGCGATATCTATGGCACTATTCGGATAAGTAGCAATTATATTGAGTTATGTTATTTTATTGCTGTGAATTTGTACTCAAGTGCCGCCTATGGCTCGTTTTATGTTACCTACTCTTACGGTTATTTCCATGATCTATATGCAAGTGGAGCGAATTTAAGTAGTGGGTTTTATCTGAGTGGCAAACAAAGCATTGTTTCAGATGTTGTCTGCACGGCTGGAGAGCGAAACTTTTACATTGACGGCGGAGATAATAATTATATAGAGGATTTATACTGTTATACCTCGTGCAACTCGTCCACGGTATATGGAAATCTTTATATGACATATACCTCTAATAACATTATCAAAAACGCGAACATTTTTAATTCTCCGATTTATGGCATCAAGTCTTCTCTCGCTGGATATATTTATATTAGCAATTCCACCATCTCTAATAATACTGGAGTTGGAGTTGTAGCGTCATCCGCAGGCCCAATTTTTATCAGCAATTCAACCATCTCATATAGCACGACCGCCATCAGTGTAGACTCTTCATCGCTTGCCTATCTTTACGCAAACACATTTTCGAACAACTCTGGATCTAATGTGGCAATTTCAGATGTTACAGGATGCCCTGTATCGTTGCCTGGCGCCTATGAACTGGATTCTGATGGCGTTCATAAAACACATTTTAGAGATGATGATAACGGCACTAGAATCTATCAATCAGATACAACTGAGGCCAGGAGCGGCACCTGCATTAATATCCCAGCGGCTGGTGGCTACGTTTACACCCCTGTAAAAATTGGCTCTGTAAAAATAACCTCAGCCGCCAACAACATAACCCTATCCGCCTACATGAAAGCTGATGCTTCCTACAGCGGGTTTGTCGCAATGTACGCCATCCAGAACGGCAAGCCGGTCGTTCCTTATACCGACAAAACCCTGACAACGAGCTACGCTCAGCAATCAATAACTGTTTCATCCGCTGCTCTGGTGGTTGGTGAATATCTCGATCTTTGGGTTGGTGTCTCCGGGACAGCCGGTAACGTCTACATCGACGATTTCAGCTACGCACAATAGGATTTTCTCATGGCCGGTGAAAACGATTTTACAGAATGGAAAGATGGGCAGCCGGTAATTGATTCTTCTGACGGCTCCCTTGACGACTGGAAGGATGGCGAGCCGATTACCCTTTCGACGGCTGACGCAGGGGAACCACCCGGCCCAGGTAGCCTTCAACCGGTAGTGTTTATATGCACATAGGTTAAGGATTTTCACGATGCCCTGGATACTCGAAAAATTAGAACACCCCGCGTGGGCAGCTAAATACGGCCCGGAACTGCGCGATACCACCCGATACGACCCCTACGCGCTTTCCTGCGTGATCGAGGATCGCGGGGACGGGGTCGCCTTGGTGTCCAATGCCGCTGGCAATAGCGGCCGTATCCCCGCGCGTGAGGAGCTGCGGGGGATGCTAATCGATTTAGGGTTTAGCCGTGTTCGGTGGATACGCTTAATAGATGAGGAGTTGCAGAAGAAATGACCCCGTTGCGAGTGGCGCTTGACTTTATCCTGAAGCAAGAGGGCGGCTATGTGAACGACGCCGTTGATTTGGGCGGCGTAACCAATCATGGAATTTCGTTCCGGTTTTTAAAGTCACTGGCCCCGGAGCTGGCGGACATCGATGGCGACGGCGACATCGATGCGGAGGATGTCGCCGCCATGACACCGGCGGCTGCCGAAATGATTTATGAAAAGGAATTTTGGGAGAAAATGGGACTCGCCATGCTCCCTGGGCCGGTTGCCATCGCCATGATGGATACCGCCGTGAATATGGGGCCTGCCGGCGCGACGCGGATTTTACAGAAAACGGTTCATGATATTGGCGCCGGGATCAAAATTGACGGCATTCTGGGGACCAATACCGTATTTCTGGCGGCTGCTTTTGGAAATGATCACGAATTTATCCCTCAGTTTCTTTTGAATCGGATTTGGAGATATCAGGAAATTGTGCTGGCAAACCGGAAACTGGCGAAGTTTTTGAACGGTTGGTTGTGCCGGGTATTCGCGTTGAACGCTTTATTGAGAAAGGCCCGATGATGCCAATAAGCAAAGAGGAGCGAGACGAGATCATCGCGATCGTTTTAAACTCAAAGAAAAGTGATTGCCTGTGCGGGTTGAACGGGGATTCCCAGGCGGAAATGGGGCATCTTTTCGGCCGGCTTCGGGACCTGGGGAATGGGAACCTGAGCTGCGGAATAGAGCGGTTTTCACGAGCGGTCGGCCTGATGGCGAAGGTAAGTCGATGCGGTGAGAAGGTGGGGGGGGCCGTTGCGGTGTTTATCGTTATCTCTATTCTCGGCGGGTTTGGGCTTTTGATCAGGATGGGGATAGAAAAAGCGCTGGAAAAAGGAGGCCCCTGAAGTGAACGACATCATTCTAAGGCCGGGGGATATTTTTTGCACGGAAAATCCGATGGCCATCGGACGGGCCATCAATGCGGTGCAGGCGTTCTGGGACCCGGACGGGGAATCGAAATACTCCCACTCGGGAATCATCATCAGCGAAACCGGCGAAACATCTGAAGCCCTGTGGACCATTAAGAAATCCAATATCGATCAATATGCCGGCAAGCCCATTATCATCGGCCGGCATCGGGACATGACGCTGAAGTTGTTCCGCCAGGCCTATGGACGGATAGAAAGCCAGGAGGGGGCCTGGTATCCCCTGTGGCGGCTGCCGTTGCACCTGTTCCCGCCGTTGGCAAAGTATATCTGTTTTACCAGCATGCCGGTATGCTCGGAATGGACCAGTAAATTTTTGCAGGCAGCCGGCATCTTTCATGATTGGTCCGGGAAAACGCCGGACTATTTGGCTGATATGATAATCCGGTGGCGATGGTGGGACGTGGTTTACGAAGGCATATGGGAGAAAAATCGATGAGCAAACGACTTCTGATTGTGTTGCTTTTAATGTCAGGCCTCATGTCCGGTTGCTTATTTGGCAGGGACACGGGGGTTGCCCTGGTTGTTTCTACCACTGTGATTACGGAGACGCCGGCGACTGAGACGGAACCAGCCAAGAAGGTTACCACGATAAAGGAAGCCAGGTACGAACGGAGTGCGTGGGTTGACCAGCAGATTGAGGGGGCATCATTTACTCAGCAGGTAGACGGAACGATTAATTTTACCCTTACCGGGCAGCAATCACAAAGCACGGCATTGGTTAAGGCGGTGGACGCTGTAGTCAGTACCAATGAAATGCTGAAAGAAACCATCAAAAAGGTGCCATGAAATGAAATGTCCAAACTGCGACTGCAATCTCCCTGTTGACCGGTACGGGAACGTGGACTGGAGAGAAGTGCTTGACCGGAAAGAACGAATCGTCAAACGGGTTAGGCACCTGACCATTTACCGGCAATGGGATCATCAATCCGCATTCGAGCAGGCCAAGCAGGAAATTTATTTCGGGAGTCCAGAGGCGCTGTGAGCAAAGTTACCGACGCCTGCCGAATAGCTGAAAGCTTTATGCGGATTGGCTATGAGCCTGAGGGCGCCCTTCTGCTGGCAACCCGGCGGGTGAACGGAGAGGAGATAAAGGGCATGGCCGGCGTCGTGCGGCGGATAGCCGAAGATATCAACACTCTGGCCGCCAGAATGCCTAATGAGAACATGGCGTTTGCGGACAAGGTGTTGACGGCCGCGGTTAAATGCCGGTTTGTTTTAAATGATGTGCTGCAATAACTTTCAGGCGGAGGATATCCGTCCTCCCACCGGCCCACCCTCGGGCTTCCTGGGTAGGGGATCGGGCGCGACATTGACGCCGGTAGATAATGGCTTATTTGGGCTGTCATCGCATTTGTGATATTCCCATAAAAATTCGTTGTGCTCGATCTGCCGTTTCAACCGGTTGCGCATTTGGTTTTTGCGGGGGTGGAAAAATTTCATGGCCGAGGCTCCATCCGTGATGTGCGGAACAATAAAAAAGCAGAATGTATGGGAATGGTAAATGGGGCTGTTCCAGTTTTAAATAAGAATTACGATGGATAGTTATTACGGGCGGCCATTCGGGTCGCCGCCTGCACGCGCCCGGGCTTCTGGGGTAGGGGCTCGGGCGCGACTACTCTTTATTCAGCGTGACTTTCGATATATTCCTTGGCGGCCTCCTGAAGTAATGCTGACCGCTTTAACCCGGTTTTTGCGCGGAAGGCGTCCACCTCCTGCAACAGGCTGGCCGGGAAAGACACGTTGAAGCGTTTCGTGTCCTCATACCCGCGCAGAATTTTTTCATCCACCGGTACCGGAATAATTTGCGCCCCAGGGTATTGTTTTTCCAGATCCGCTTTTGGCGTTCTGGGATGTACGGTGGTTTCAGCTACCGAGAGACACCCGGCCAAAGCATCCACCGCGTTTTCATAGGCCTCTTCCCAGGTGCCGCCGAAGGTTTCGCATACCTCAACGTCCGGAATGGAGGCCGTTACGTTCCCCTCCGGATCTTTTTTGAAAATTCCATAATAAAATTTTTCCATCATCTACTCCTTTCTTTTTATATGAACCAAGCGGCGGCCCCTTTCGTGGCCTCGCGCTTTAGTTTTGGGTTTTGATTCCGGCCCGGGTCAGGATGTTTTCCACGGTGCCCTTCGGGATATCCCCTTTATGCCTTGGGATGGGGATGGTTATCCCGCCGTTGCTCCAGATTTCGTGTTTTCCCTGGCGAACCAGCTTCCAGCCGTTTGCTTTGAGGATCTTTTCCAGCGCTGTTTTTTTCATCATTCCTCCTCAATAGGTATGATTTGACTATAATGTGTTATTACACACTTGTCAACGATAAAATGTATCAAAACACACTATGTTTAATGGGGAATAAAAAAACCCCGGCCGAATGAACGGGCGGGGTTTTTTATTGCTCGGGGGGAAAGTGCTTTAACAGGTTTCGTGGCAACTTGCTTTTTGTTTTGTCCACATCCAGGGGTGAATATCCAGGTGTTTCCCTGTCTTATGTTTGGCTATGATCTCCGGGAAAAACCGCTCTAACAACTCCTTTTTTTCTTGGGGCTGAAGCCCCTTGAAATCGGCATAAACGAGCCGAAGGATGCGGTCATACTCCTTTGATATTGCCTGCGCGTCATTTTCCCATCTTGAAATGGTTGCGATATCGGCCCCGATGATCTTGGCCAGCCGGGTGGCCGTCAGGCCGATGTTTTTTCTTAAAAAGCGGATTTCCTTTCCACTTAACAAGGAGTCCTGCCGGATAATGGCCATGCCGATCACCCTGTGCAGATCGGGAAGCGCCGGAATGCTGATGATGCTTTCCCCGCATTTGCACCGATAAATATCCAGATTTTTAATTATCAAATTGTCGAGCCCGGATTCGATATACGGATAATCCTCGGGCTTGCATGTCATATCCGAATGACAGAACGGGCATTTCATAATAGCCTCCATTTTAGCCGTGCACGGTGATGCAAAGCACGGCAGGCTCTTTTTCCAGAAGTGCCACGACAAGCGTCAGGTCCTCGCCGTCGATGTCTTTCCCTGTTATTTTACACTTGTGGTTGTGTTGTTCAGGATCTTCTTCCACGCTGACAATTTCGCCCCAATTAATCACATAGAGGTAATCATCCATTGTTGCGTTGCGCGCGGCCATCTGGTCTCGGCAGTGCTGGGTGAATCGCATGCATTTATTCTGAACGATATCTCTAATTAGGGATCGAGCTGTTTCTTTATCCATATATTGCGTATACCCGAGGTCTGTTTGTCAAGAACTATTTGACGCGGCGTCAAACATTATTAAGTTATATACAAGATGTTGTAGAATTTTGATTGTAAATATCTATGTATACTATTACTGATTAAATTTTAATCCCCTGTGAGCCCTTCCCATCCACCCACCCGCCGCATTGAGGACACTCAAGCGCCCCATTATTTGCCTAATCATCAATTATATACTTTACAAACCGCCGCCCGAATCCAGTCAGAACAATAGCCGATACGCCGGTTGGGGTCATCTCTGTAACGCATAGGCTGTTTAGATGCATCACGAGATCCCTGACTTTTTCTCCACCTATCCCAGGAAGATGATGTTGCAAGGAGGGAAATTGCATTCCCTCATTTCTTTTGCCATCGGCTGGGGTGTTGGCGATTAACACCTTGATTATTTTTAAGTGATCGATTTGCATTTCTTCGATAATACGAAGGCATCTGATTTGCTCATCGTAATCATCGGTGGCAGACTTGATCGAATTCAAAAGAAACCGTCGGAATAGATCTCTTTTTTCCCGGTTTTGTTCTCCAGCAGCTTTTATCATCGTCTTTTCAAATAGTTCTTTAAACGCTTCCGTGTTCACGTATTTTTCAGATGCCTCGGATTTTAAATCATTTAGATCGTCGCATAGCCGTTTAATCACCTCATAAACACGATCTTCTTTGCGATCGATAGAGACGCCAGACAAGAAGGCACTGATCGGACCACCAAACCTATCCATGGTGCTGGCGATAATTGTCAAGAGCCCCAACATTTTTTCAGATGCGTCTGACTTACGTAATTGATCTATTTGGTTGCTGTCCACAGGGTATCTTTCTAATAGGTTTTATATATTATCCGGCAGCCGCATAATGGGTTCATCGTCTTTATAATGTCCAAAATCCCCGAGCGGACGGGCATTGGTGAATCGCCATGGCGCCTTGACCATGATTTCAAGCGCCGGATCCCCCATGCCGATCAGATAGACGGGGATCGAAAGGCCGAGCAGTGTCAATGTTGACCCGATGGCCACGGATAAGCTGACAGGCCGCACCAGAACAAGATCGACCACCTTGAGACCGGCAGATGGCCGCCAGGTTTCATCAGCAAGCGTGCGACTGGATGAAAGCATTATAAATAACCCGGTCGCCAATACTATACGCAATCCCTTTTTCATAGCCCCTCCTCATTGTAGTTGACCGCAATCCTGGCCAGGACGCCGTTTTTTCTTTTGATCTGCCCCTTAATGGGTGGCCCCGATTCCCTAATCAAATGTATTGCAAAACCGCCTCTTGAATTGCAAGCGAACACTTGGTTTTGCTACCATCCGGAAAAGGACTTTGCCCATATGCAAATCTGTTCTCATCGAAATTATATCCACATTTCATGTAAGTTAGGGCCGTAAAATCGATGATATCAACCCACGGCGACTTTGATTTGTCTATGATGATATAAAACGATCTGGTTCCGCGTATCTTTTCGTTTATTTGAATATGTAGCATTTTATTAAACACTGGGACGCCTTTGTCGTCTAATGAAGCCTTCCGTATAAATGCTTTTATGATATTTTCGCGCGTTATTTTTGTGTTTATTTTTTCTCCAATAATCGTTTTGGAGATATGTTTACAGCATCTCCGAAAATCAGTAACAGGAAAACCGGCTCTTCGTTCAACGAAATCCGGGCATGTGCAAGAAAGTTGTGACAAGTCAACTACATATTCATTTCCTTTAGATCCGGTTACTTTAATACTTTTTGGAAGCTTTTTGAGTTTATCGATATCATATTGCGGGATTTGCGTTTCTGTAATGGTGGCATCCACTGAGGTAATTGGCTCTCTATGTTTTCTTTCTGGAAGGAGTCCATTGAACTCTTCCCAGGTCTCCATCAGCTCCTTCAAAAAACCCGTTGGGCTCCTATATTCGAATGGGTACATGCCGTCATCCCATTTTTTCTTTTTTATGTCGTAAACATATTCATAATTATCTTCTTCACAACAAAGGCCTTCTACCGCTATTACTTTAATTTTGATTCTTGAATCACCTTGTTTGGATATATCGGCCGTCAATGTACCTATGGTATCCGGGCCAATTGTTTCTTGTGATGTGAATCTTACGTAATCGCCGAAATCTTGTTTTGAATTGGCTTCATGGGTGCGAAAATGGGGCTCTAAATTTTTTGTTTTTGGCTTTGCTCGGCGGGGTTGCGTGCTCTTAGGCTTCGATCCCAAAAAAAAAGAGGCAATGGCTATTAAAACTAAAACCGCAATAAAAAAATTCATTCGATCACCCTAATCTCAGATCTATCATTTTTCCGACTATCCTTTATTTTTCGTGAGATATAGAACAACAAAACGAATTAATAAGGTATTATTGGTTGTGCGGGTTTACAATAGGCACTCGTGCCTATTTTTATATAGGTAAAAGTGCCTATATGCTGCTGTAAGATCCAGATACCCATGCATAATTAAGGGGCAACTTACCAACTATCTGTATCCCGTCCGTCCCAGTAATCGAAGAAGTTCACAACTTTACAATTGGTACCCATCGAGCACACCCAACTCATTTTGAGTTGGTGCTGCCTCGGTTCTTTTGTTCCGGTTTGTTGATGGTCGTTGCTCTAACTTCAGCAGCAACTGTTTTTATGTATGTCGCTAATTCTTGAAACCGTTCGGGCTTAAGCTTTTCTATTTCGTTCAAATCCTCATTGACGCTTAACGCTAACTCTTTGTTAATAAAGCGCTTAACGACTGAAAGGTGTCGGAGTTCAACAATATTGTCACTCTGCGCCTCGATTATTTCAGGGATATCTGAATCGGTATACACGGGTTGTTTTTGAAGCGACCCTTTTGGTGATTGGCCTATCATCTCTTCGTATGGGATATTAATTTCTTTGGCGACAAACCGTCGCCATTCTTCACTGCCTCCTCGTCTTTCCGCTAGCACATTAGAAAGCTGTTTATCGCTTATTTTCAAACGCTTGGCTAAGTCGCGTTGTTTGCCACGATAGCTCGTATTGAACCATTTTTTAAGCTCCCTGCAAAAAGACAAAGTAAGATTATCCATAATAAATATTCATATCGAAAAAAAAGTTTTCAATGTGAATCTTTTTTGTTGACATGAGGTTTCATATTGAATACTATCGAACCATGAAACGACAAATCAATATAGCTAAGGAAACGGGCCTCCACCCATCGACCCTTTCAAATGTAATTAATGGTCGCCGGCGTCCATCATGGAAATTGGCCAAACGCCTCTGCCAAGCCGTGCCTGGCACCACCCCGGAGCTGTGGCTTGAAGGCGCTCCGGAGCAGATCCGAGCCGCCATCGAATCGGCAGAAATACCAGACCAGGACAACGAATCATGCACGGAATGCGGCGCGGTAAAACTGCGCTGCGAGCAGGAGGCCGTCAATGGATACTGAAAAAAACACAGATACCGAAGCCATGCAGATTTTGGACTGGCTTATCGCCGGCGCTAAGCAGTGGGCAGCGTCCCAGGGCCGGCCGCAATGGTTTCAGCAATCCGCCGCATCAAACCGGGATTGCTCCGGTAAAGAGTGATTTGTGCGGAGGCTTCGGCCTCCGAGAGTTCTTTATCCAGATCATAATGCGTAGGAAACGCGGCGCGAAAAACGCCAAATGCAAAAACAGCCTCCTCTTTGGATATACGGGCATATTCAGAGAGCAGCTTAATGATAATGTCAGCATGCGTCATGACACCCTCCATATATTTTTTGGGGGTTGAAAACATATAATAATATTCGCTTTTTTTTCTTGATACCACAGAAAATCGAACTGCAAAAGGAACCCCCATGCGAGATGAAGTGATTGATGTCCTGGACGCGGCGGCTAAACGCTACCCAATTAAAAGGCTGGCTGGAGACCTGAACAAGGCCGAAAGCAGCCTGAGAAACGAGCTGACCCAGCAGAACGGCTACAAGCTGGGGCTATGGGACGCCGTCCTGATCATGCAAAAGACAGGTGACCTGACGGCCCTGAACATGCTCGAAGAGTATTTCCACCGGATCGCCTTCCCCATCCCCAGCCCGAACGACCACAGCCCGCACCCGCTGATGCGCCTCATGGCGGACATGAGCAAGGAGTTCGGGGAGACCATCGGAGCCCTGTCCGATGCCTGGCGGGACGGGGTGATTTCAAAGGCGGAAATCAAGCGGTGCCTGAAGGAGAACCAGGATTTGATCAAAAAGTGCATCGAGGTCGAGGCAAACCTGAAAAACTACCTGGGGGAGAGATGAAACCATCCAAAGGCGTATCCGATTTCTTGTGCGGGCTACTGTTTATGTCCGCCCTCATTCTGGCCGGCTCAGACGGGATTTATTTCCCGCTGCCGAACCTGGCCGGGATCGCGTTGCTCATGGTGTTTGCGGTGATGGCCAATGTTCGATCCCGGCCGGAGTCTTCAAACAAACCATATCGCGCGCGTCCTCGATATGGTCGAAGGCAATCCTTGTTTTCTTCCCGCCCGCCCGTGGCGGTAATAACGGGCGCTCCTCCTCCTCCAATGATCCCGGAAAAAGGGTGCTGCCGCTTACCGCCCGTTTGCGGCGGCACTCTCTGGGTCAACGGGGCGTGAGACATGGTTCCGGTTAAAATCACCGGCATATTGGAGACAACCCCGGACGGTGTCCGCGTTGTGATCGAATCCACCGGGCGCCCGGCGTGGCTGCCAAGGGCGCACGCCACCTTTTTCCCGGGCATGGTCGTCATCCCGGAGTGGTTGGAGAAGAAGCTGTATGCAGGAAAATATCAAAACAAAAGCAGATCTCTTTGAGCCGCCGGCACTCACGCCCGAAGGAGAGCTGTGGGCGGCGGTGATCATGACCGCGGTGCAGGACCTCCATGATAAAAGATCCACCAGGGAAAAAGAGCGTAAGCGGAGATCCGCGGCGCATTATTTATTCGAATCCAGGGCCGAGGGCGTCGGCAGCCTAAAATGGGTGTGTGACAATTTCGGGATTTGTAGCGCGTATATTCGCAAGATGGCGGCAAAGCGGGGAGTTGTGGATTCGAAACGGCATCTGGTGCAGAAGGGGTAAATAAAAATGGGTAAATTATACGCTTTTTCAGGGGCGCACGGGACTGGCAAGACCACGTCCGTCTATGCGTTTGCAGCGGAGCTGAAGCGAGACGGCGAGGGGGATGTCGCGGTGCTGATGGAGACCGCCCGGCGGTGCCCGTTGCCGGTGTTCGGTGTGGGCTCGATGTCGTCACGGGACGCCCAGCGGTGGATATTCTGCGAGCAGATGCGGCGGGAGATGAATGCGGTAATCCAAAACGACATTACGGTGTCGGACCGGACAGTGGTGGATGCCATCGCCTATTCGCTGCTGCTGGGTTTTGAGGATCTGGCCGCGGATCAGATGACCCTGGCAAAACACCATATCGGGATTTACGATGTCGTGTTTTTTAACATGATCTGCGGCCCGCCGGCCAACGATAATTTCAGGTCGACCGATGCCGCTATGCAGCGCGAGTGCGAGCGGATCATGCGGAACATATACCGGACGCTGAATCTGCCGGTGATCGAAATACGAATGAAGATGGAGGGGAAATTCAATGGAAGCGCCGACCTATATTCCGATTCCAAAGAGCGCATGCGAGCTGGTGGGCCCGTACCGGTGCCCGGAATGCTCCGGGGCGGTAATGTTTGACCGCCGGTGGGCCAGCATGGAGGATACGCTGTTTTGCCCGTATTGCCTGGCTACGCTGAGACGCCCGGCCAATTTAACCAACTGTGTTGTAAAGGAGGAAACGATCAATGCCTGAAGAAGCAGAAAAGCTGTCCCTGATCAACATTATCGACGGCGGCGCCGTGGAAATGTTCGATCGCGCCATGGAGCGGGTGCTGGAAAACATCAACGATATCAACACCACGCTGAAACCTCGTGAAATTGATCTGAAGGTAACGTTTGCACCTATTGACGACAGAACCCTGGTGGTCATGAATGTGCAATGCGTCCCGAAGCTCCAGGGGCAAGAAGGCATCAAGTTTACGGCGGACCTCCGGATTGACTCACGGGGCCGGGCGTATGCCATGGAGCGCCGATCGATGCAGCGGCCACTGCCGCTTTTAAACGTGACCGAACTATCGAAACAAAATTAAGGAGGACTCATGTTGGCAGCATTTGTGGATAAAATATTGAGCCTGGGGGCTATTCAAAAAACGGAAATCGGCGGTCGCATCTACACCAAAGGGGCCATGACCCTGGTGCAGGCGCCGGAGCACAGCGGGCCGGGAACACTGAAATTCAGAACGTTGCGGGGGCTTGCGGATTACGTTTTTAAAAACGCAGACATAACCTGTCTGGAGGATACGTTTCTGCATGTGCATGATTTTAATCGGGTACTTCTTCAAGGCCATCTAATACCGGCGGCCTGCAACACACGGTTTTTGTATGCCGAGGCGGAACTCCATGCGAAGTCTTTCGGGTTCGGCGTCTGGTATGACCTTGAGAACTTCATCATAGCGCTGCAAAGCATGTTTGTTGCCGACGATGCGACCGAGTCTTTGCTTGGCTTGCTCCGTCACCTTGCCAATGAGCATGTGGTGGAAAACAAGGATGACGGGTTCAGCCAGGGGGTGCAGATCAAAACCGGTATTACCACAAAATCGCAGGTGAAAATCACCAACCCGATGACGTTCCGGCCCTACCGGACGTTCCGGGACATTGAGCAGCCGCCTTCGCAGTTTATTTTCCGGCTGCGAAAAGGCGACA
Organism: Desulfobacterales bacterium; assembly: GCA_034003325.1. NCBI lineage: Bacteria > Pseudomonadati > Thermodesulfobacteriota > Desulfobacteria > Desulfobacterales > Desulfobacterales bacterium. The sequence goes on along the minus strand of JAVEYW010000024.1, from coordinate 3,772 downwards.
AAGGCTTGCTATGCGTCCTTTTTGAGAGCGACGGCGAAGCCTGGAAGCTGGACGCGATTGCCGGCATCAAGGCGTGGCTCGAAGCGCAACTTCCTGAAGCTATTGTTATTGGTTAGCGGGTTATATTTATATTATGAAAATTTTGGACGCATGTTGTGGAAGCAAAATGATGTGGGGCGATAGGCAGAATCCGGCCGTCGTGTTCGGTGACATTCGCTCTGAGACAATCACTGTCACCGATAGATCGCACGGAAAAACGGATGGCAAACGGACGCTTGTAATCGAACCGGATATCCAGCTTGATTTCCGTAGTCTACCCTATTCGGATAACACTTTCAGCCTAGTTGCTTTTGACCCGCCACATTTGGAGCGGGCGGGCCGTAAAAGTTGGATGGCAGCCAAGTACGGAAAGCTCGGCGAGAACTGGCACGATGATCTGCGCCAAGGCTTTGATGAGTGCTTCCGGGTGCTGAAAAAAGACGGTGTGTTGGTCTTTAAATGGAACGAAACCCACGTGGGCATTAAAGAAGTGTTGAAACTCGCACCAGTGCGGCCGCTGTTTGGCCACCTGACCGGCCGGAAAGGCCTTACTCATTGGCTGGTATTCATGAAGGAGGGTGACTCATAATGAGCAAAGCGCTTAGAAACGTGCTGACGTCCATCGCCATGTGTGAGGCTATGGTTAAATCAATAGCCGAGGATTACAGGTCAAGAAGCCGTAATAAGACTGTGCTTGGCTTGACGGCGCGTATTGTGGATTCAACCCAGGCCGCTATGCGGGCGTGGCCTGGCGAGCTTGACGGCAAGGCAATCAAAAAGATTTCCGAGCGTCTCGGCCGCTTTGAAAAAATATACGGGAAAGTGAATGAGGTGGTCTTCATGACATCAACTTCCCTTGGCATTTTGGAGGATATACTGCCCCACATTAAAGACCAGGAGAAGTGCGCTGCTATTGAAAAGCTCATTTATGCCATTAACCGCCTGCATGTTTATTTTGACCGGTCATTGAATAAAATACCGGTCTATCAGCGGGCGGGAGAAGCTGTCAAAACCTGGCGCATGCTGGAGGCGTGAGATGCCTACAAAAATAGAATGGTGCGATGAGGTGTGGAATCCAGTTACAGGTTGCACGCCAATCAGCGAGGGCTGCAAGAATTGCTATGCTGCCCGCATGGCAAAGCGATTGGGCGGTCGGTATGGGTATCCAGCTAATGATCCGTTTCGGGTGACGTTTCATCCCGACCGGCTGAACGATCCATTAAAATCGAAGCAGCAGCGCCGTATCTTCGTTTGTTCCATGGGTGATCTTTTCCACGATGAAGTGCCGTTTAATCATATAGCGGCCATATTTGGTGTTATGGTTTCGGCATCGCGCCACACATTTATGCTCCTGACCAAACGTCCTGATCGGGCAATCAAGTTTTTTGAATGGGTGGCAAAAAGGGCAGAAGACGGTCGGTTCCTTTTCCCATATGACAACAACGAATGGAGAATTTGGCAAATGCTGTGTGTTGAGGGGCGGAGATTCAACGCGGATATTCCCCCGCACCATGGCGGAGAGTGGCCTTTGCCGAACGTCTTGATCGGTGTTACAGCCGAAAACCAGGAACAGGCCGATAAGCGGATACCTGTCCTTTTGCATATCCCGGCTGCCGTGAGATTTGTTTCGGTAGAACCGATGCTGGGGCCTGTAGATTTTCAAAATATCCACCTCGGGCAGGATGTTTTTGCGAACGTGCTGTCGGGTGATGCCTGGTGCGCAGGGAGGGGGCCGCAAACCAATTTGGATGCGACAATAAACTGGGTCATTTGCGGCGGAGAAACCGGGCCGGGCGCCCGCCCGATGCATCCGGACTGGGTTCGGTCGCTGAGGGACCAGTGTTTTGGTGATGGAGTGCCGTTCTTTTTTAAATGTTGGGGTGACTGGGGGCATGGCTCACACTTTAAAAAAACATCTCACGTTGTTTTTCAAGACGGCCAAAATACAGAATGCACACGTGATAAATTGCACAGGATCAGGCTGATCCATGGCGACGGTTATGTTGGAAAGGGGTCTACAATGGCAAGGGTCGGCAAAAAAGCAGCCGGCCGCATGCTCGACGGTCAGACATGGGACCAAATCCCGGCTGGGCCGTGAAATCCTGTAACAAAAAAGGCATTGACAGTGGCAACTGACATTCCAAAAATAATGTCCGCAAAGCAGGTGGCCGATTTATTGCAAAAAAACCACCGGTGGGTCTATAATCATTCGCGAGAGCTGAATGGGGCAAAGATCGGCGGCGCATTATTTTTCACATTGGAGGGGGTGCTGTATGCCATACAAAGACGGCAAGGGATGGCGGGCGGTTGTAAAGAAGGACGGAAAACGGATAGCCCAGCGGTTATTCGCTTTAAGGAGGGACGCCGTAGACTGGGAGATTCAGCAAAAGAAGGCGCTGAAGAAAGCCGAGAAGAGGCAGCGCGCCGGGCTGGACTTACTGAGTTTTTGTAGCAAATACCTTATCTACGCCGAACGATACACCAAAAAGGTCTATGACGAGAAGAAAAACGTATGCAAAAGAATCATGAAAATCTGGGGCCCGGAAACATTTGTGGACGACATCTCGACAGAGATGGCCGAGTCGTTTCTCTTGGACCAGAAAGAGGAGCGATCAGCCAACGCCTCGAACAAGGACCGAAAGAACCTCATGGTTATGTGGCAGAAGGGTGTTTTAACCTGGGGGGTGGAGCAAAATCCCTTTACGTTGACGGAACGCTATGCCCACGACCGAGCAAACCAATACACGCCGCCATCGCAGGATGTCCTACAGGTCCTGTTGGTGGCGACCAGGAAAGAACGTGTGCTGTTATATGCCTACATCCAGACCGGCGCGCGTCGGTCCGAACTCTACAGATGGAACTGGATCGATGATATCAATTTCGAAAAGCGACAGTATCGACTGGGCACCCGGAAAACCCGCGATGGATCAATGCGGCACGAATGGTTTCCGATGTCAGATGAACTCTACGATGAACTGTGGTGGTGGTGGCAAAACCGGCCGATCAAAGACAGTCCGTGGGTGTTTACGGATGATCAGCCAGGCCCACACTATGGCAAACAATATAAGGAGCGCAGGCGGTTTATGGCGGGCCTCTGTAAGCGAGCAGGCGTCAAGCAGTACGGATTCCATGCCCTTCGCAGATTCTGTGCCTCATGCTTGGCCGATGCCGGAAAGTCAACCAACGCGATCCGACGCTTCCTTCGCCACCAAAACGTCAGGACGACAGAGATTTACATCCAAAATATTAACGACGATATGCAGGACGTTGCGGACGCTCTCACAACCAAGAATTTATTCCCGGTACCCGGCAGCGGTACCCCGGAAAACGAAGAAGGAGTCAACCAAAGCGGCTAACTCCTTCTTTTTATTATGGCGTCCCCAAGGGGATTTGAACCCCTGTTGCCGGCGTGAAAGGCCGGTGTCCTGGACCAGGCTAGACGATGGGGACGAGAGCCTGCATAAAATATGTGGTGGGCCGTGTTGGACTCGAACCAACGACTCTCTGCTTAAAAGGCAGATACTCTGCCGACTGAGTTAACGGCCCGCGTGAGAGTCCTGTCTTTTACATGTCTGATAGGGGCTTGTCAATAAAAAAGATAAAAAATGTTACGAACAAATGAATTGTCCGGACTTGTAGCACATGATTTGTCCGGTTTTATATGTACCTATGGAGGTGCATATGAAGCCGACAGAATTGCGACAGGAGATTCGGAAGATGAGATTTGAAGAAG
>JAVEYW010000023.1 GCA_034003325.1 Desulfobacterales bacterium | reverse complement strand
CCTGCTTTTTTGGCCACGTCCCGAATATTGGCTTTATGAAAATCGGAATTGGAAAAAATATCCGCTACGGCGCTTTCCAGCCGCTTATAGACCTCAGGTTTGAGTCCAACACAGAGCAAACGGCCTTCTTCCTCATTTTCATCGTCTATATTCATATCTATCGTATCGCTTCGCCGTTAGAGTCCATCCTTCAAAACGTGATTGTCGCCGGGACGCAACTTGAAAAAAATATGTTATTATTATTAATTTGAAATCAATTAGGTTAGTTACTGTATAAAATTATTATTTTATACCAATAATATGTAACATTGTTACTATTATTGCAAATAAAAAAAACCACTATCTTCAAAAATTTTATCAAAAAGAGGAAGGATCGGACGGTCGGCTTTAACGGCGAATAAAAAGGAATAGGGGAATCAACAAGACAATCAGCCGTCTTTTGGACCCTGTTCAATGGACTTGGAAAATGCGATGCCTGTGATAACGGCTACCGCTCGGAGAGTTCCACCAGCACCCCGCCGGTCGATTTCGGGTGTAAAAACGCAATCTTCGCGCCACCGGCGCCTTTTCGGGGCGTTTCATCAATCAAACGTACCCCCTTGGCCTTCAATTCGGCGAGGGCTGCTTCAATGTCGTCCACCCGAAAGGCAATATGCTGAATTCCCTCACCTCTTTTTGCAATGTAGGCGGCAATGGGGCCATCCGGGGATGTGGACTCCAATAATTCCACTTCGCTCTCTCCCACCGGGAAAAAGGCCGTCGTCACCTTCTGCTCCGCCACGGTTTCGGTGCCCTCGAACGGCAACCCCAAAATGCCGGCCCAAAAATTTTTGGCTTGGTCGATATGGTTCACGGCAATTCCCAGATGGTCAATTTTCAGAATCTTCATTTCCATACTCCTTTCCAGCGGCTCTCATGCGCCGCTCACTGAAACACAGCAGGTTTGAGTTCACTTAAAATTCGCCATCACCTTTTTAAATCCGGGAAGCGCATGGATGATGGTCGTATCCTCCACGCAAAAGGCGATTCGAAAATGCCCGGGCCCGCCAAATCCGCTACCCGGGACCACGAGAATACGCTCTTCTTGAAGCGCCCGAACAAAGGCGACATCATCGGCGATAGGGGACTTTGGAAACAGGTAAAAGGCGCCCGGTGGTATAATAAATTCATAGCCCGCCCCTGCCAACCCCTTGCAGAGCAGATCCCGTTTGCGAGCATAGGCACCGACATCCACGGTAGCGCCTTGAACGGCTGCTACCACGCGCTGCATCAACGCCGGTGCATTCACAAAGCCCAGAATTCGGTTGGCCAGGGCCATTCCGCCCAGCAGCGCTTCCTTGTCGGTGACATCGGGACCCACGGCAATATAACCGATCCGCTCTCCGGGCACGGAGATATCCTTGGAAAAGGAGGTCACTATCAAGCTTTCCGAATAGGCAGCCCAGATGCTCGGCACAACAGCGCCGTCAAAAACGATCTTTCGATACGGCTCATCGGAAATCAGATAAATTGTTTTGCCGTAATCCCTGCTTTTGTCCGCAAGCAAGCGGCCAAGCGCGGCGAGGCTTTCCTCGGAATAGATCTGGCCAGTGGGGTTGTTCGGGGAATTGATCAGAACCGCACGGGTTTTTTCGGTGACGGCGGCCGAAAGGGCTGTCAAATTTAACGTAAAATCCGCGTTCGTCGGAACGGTTTTAAGCTCACCACCATGATTGTCCGCATAAAAATGATATTCCACGAAATAAGGCGCGGGCGATAAGACTTCTTCCCCGGGATTGAGAATGGTTTTAAAGATAACATTCAACCCGCCGGCGGCGCCGCAGGTCATAATCACATCGTTTTCGGAAACGGACCGGCCGTGCTCACGGGACAACATGTCCGCCATCGCCTTGCGTACAAAGGGATAGCCCGCGTTCGGCATGTATCCATGGCTGCCGGGCGCGAGGTCCTTGACAATGCCCACCAGTGTGTCATTGAATACCGCAGGCGGTGGAAGATTCGGATTCCCCAGGCTGAAGTCGAACACCTTGTCATCGCCGTAAAGCGCCTTGAGCCGGGTCCCTTCTTCAAACATTTTTCGAATCCAGGAGCTTCGGGTCAGGATGGATTCGATTTTTTTTGAAACCGCCATTCGTGTTTTCCTTTCAGCCTATGTTCGAGAGAATATCCACCAACCCTTGAACCGCAGCCGCCGATTTTTTTAAGGCCGCATCTTCTTCCTCGGTCAGCCTGACTTCGATAATCTGCTCCATCCCTTTTCGTCCCAATTTCACGGGCACGCCAATAAATAAGTTATGAATACCAAATTCACCTTTTAGATAAGCGGCGCAAGGCAATACCTTTTTCTTGTCTTTTAAGATGGACTCGGCCATTTCCACCGCAGATGAGGCCGGTGCATAAAAGGCGCTGCCGCTTTTAAGCAACCCGACAATCTCGGCGCCGCCGGTGGCGGTCCGTTTCACCAGGGCATCGATTCGCTCCTTGCTCATCAGTTCCGTGATGGGAATTCCCGCCACCGTGGAATATCGCGGCAACGGCACCATGGTGTCTCCGTGACCGCCCAAAACAAAGGCATGGGTGCTTTCAACGGAGACATTCAGCTCCATGGCAATAAAGGTTCGAAACCGGGCCGAATCCAGCACACCGGCCATACCGATGACCCGCTCTCTGGGAAACCCGCTGGCATCCATGGCCACATGACACATGGCATCCAGAGGATTACTGACGATAATAAGAATCGCATTGGGCGATTTGGGGACAACCTGGGTCACAACGCCTTTTATAATCCCGGCGTTGGTGGCGATCAAATCATCCCGGCTCATACCGGGTTTACGTGGTATGCCGGCCGTAATGATAACGATGTCGGAGCCGGCCGACTCATCATACCCATTGGCGCCGATGAGTTTGGCATCATGCTTTTCGACCGGCGCGGCCTGCATAAGATCAAGCGCTTTTCCCTGTGGAACCCCTTCGACGATATCAATCAATACCACATCACACAGCTCTTTTTCAGCCAGCCGCTGTGCCGTCGTAGCGCCCACAAAACCGGCACCAACCACCGTAACCTTTTTATCCATAAAAGCCCCCATCCGGACAATGTCCCCGTTATCGTTCTTCAGAGACAATCACCGCCTTTAAAAACTCGCGGTTCATTCGGGCGATATTGGTGATAGAAATCTCCTTTGGGCACTCCGCTTCGCACTCGGCCTCATTGGTGCAATTGCCGAATCCGAGGGCGTCCATCGTCCGTACCATTTGAAGCGCCCGGCGGGCGGCTTCGGGCCGGCCTTGCGGCAACAGGGCCAGGTGGGATATTTTCGCGCTGGCAAACAACATGGCCGCCGCATTGGGGCAGGCCGCCACGCAGGCACCGCAACCGATGCATGCCGCGGCATCCATCGCCTTTTCCGCCGCGTCCTGGGGTACGGGGATGGCATTGGCGTCCTGCGCGCCCCCCGTGTTCACGGAAACATAGCCGCCGGCCTGAATGATTTTGTCCAGAGCGCTTCGATCCACCACCAGGTCTTTGATGATCTTAAAGGCCCGGGAGCGCCACGGTTCAATGACCACGGTATCGCCATCTGAAAAATGCCGCATATGAAGCTGGCAAAGGGTGGTCCCTTTTTCAGGGCCGTGAGCCCGGCCGTTGACCATCGCACCGCACATGCCGCAAATGCCTTCCCGGCAGTCATGATCAAACGCGATGGGGTCCTTGCCCTCTATCGTCAGCGTTTCATTGACGACATCGATCATCTCTAAAAAGGACATGTCCGGTGAAATGTCCTTGGCGTTATAAGTTTCAAGCCGTCCCTTCTTATCCGGCCCGTTTTGCCGCCACACTTTCAGGGTTAGATTCAGAGTCTTTTTGCTGCTCACTTGTAACTCCTTTGGGTAAGGTGAACGTTTTCGAACGTCAACGGTTCTTTATGAAAGGCAGGGGCCTTGTCCGCACCGGCATATTCCCAGGCCGCCACATGGCAAAAATTTTCGTCATCCCGAAGCGCTTCGTTCTCCTCGGTCTGGAATTCTTCGTTGAAATGACCACCGCAGGATTCCTGGCGCTCTCTGGCATCAATCACCATTAATTCCGCAAACTCGAGAAAATCCGCCACGCGGCCGGCCCGCTCCAGGCTCTGGTTAAAGCTGCCGGCGGACCCGGGCACCGTGACATTATTCCAAAATTCGCCCCGCAAATCCTGAATCAGGGACCTGGCTTTTTCAAGCCCGGCGTTATTTCGGCTCATGCCGCAGTAATCCCACAGAATCCGGCCCAGCTCCCGATGAAAATCATCCACGGTTCGTCGCCCATTGACCGCCAGCAACCGATCGACTTTTGCCCGGCATTGGGCCTCAACATCTCCAAACGCCGCGTGGCTTTCCGATACCTTTCCCAGGGAAGTGCCGGCCAGATACCCACCGATCGTATAGGGAATGACAAAATAGCCGTCGGCCAGCCCCTGCATGAGCGCACTGGCGCCGAGCCGGTTGGCCCCATGGTCGGAAAAATTGGCTTCCCCGAGAACAAAAAGCCCATCCAGCGTACTCATGAGATTATAATCCACCCACAGCCCGCCCATGGTGTAATGCACCGCCGGATAGATCATCATCGGCGTTTCATAGGGATTTTCAGCGGTTATTTTTTCATACATCTGAAAAAGGTTGCCGTATTTTTTCTCTATCACCCCCCGGCCGTCACGCTTAATGGCATCTTCAAAATCCAGATACACAGCCAACCGGGTTTCCCCGACCCCTTTATCTTCATCACACTGCACCTTGGCATTCCGGGAGGCCACATCCCGCGGCACCAGGTTGCCAAAACTCGGATATTTTCTTTCAAGATAGTAGTCCCGCTCGGATTCGGGAATCTCATGGGGACGGCGCGTATCGCCGGGTTTTTTCGGTACCCATACCCGGCCGTCGTTTCGAAGCGATTCGCTCATCAGCGTCAGTTTCGACTGATACGTCCCGTGCACCGGAATGCATGTGGGATGAATTTGGGTGAAACACGGGTTGGCAAATAGTGCGCCGCGCCGATAGGCCCGGAAAGCCGCCGTGACATTGGAGGCCATGGCATTGGTGGAAAGAAAAAACACATTGGCGTATCCGCCGGTGCACAATACCACCGCGTCAGCCGAATGGCGCTCCATCTCTCCGGTCACCAGATTCCGGGTAATAATTCCACGGGCACGGCCGTCCACCACCACCACATCCAGCATCTCCCGGCGCGTATACATCGTCACCTTGCCGGTCGCCACCTGGCGGGACAAGGCGCTGTAAGCCCCCAAAAGCAATTGCTGGCCCGTCTGCCCCCGGGCATAAAAGGTACGGGAAACCTGAGCGCCGCCAAAGGACCGGTTGGCCAGAAGTCCGCCGTATTCCCGCGCAAAGGGCACGCCCTGGGCCACGCACTGATCGATGATGTTGTTGCTGATCTGGGCGAGGCGATAGACATTGGCCTCTCTGGCCCTGAAATCACCCCCCTTGACCGTATCGTAGAATAACCGCCAGATACTGTCGCCATCGTTCTGATAGTTTTTCGCGGCATTGATGCCCCCTTGCGCGGCGATGCTGTGCGCCCGCCGGGGACTGTCCTGAATACAGAAACATTTGACATTGTAGCCGAGCTCTCCGAGAGAGGCCGCAGCAGAGCCGCCGGCAAGGCCGGTGCCGACCACAATGATGTCATATTTTCGTTTATTGGCCGGATTGACCAGCTTCAGGTCAAACCGGTAGCGTTCCCATTTATCCGGCAGCGGACCACCGGGAACTTTTGAATCCAGCTTCATATATGGTTCCTTTCTATGAAACGAACGAAATATAGATCGGTAAACTGCCAAAGCCGATCCCGACGACAACGGCAAAGACAACGCTTAAGATTCGAATCAACGGCATGTACTTGGGGTGGTTGGCCCCGAGCGTCTGAAACGCGCTCCAGAGCCCATGACTGACATGCACACCCGCAATCACCATCGCCGCCACATAGATTGCCACGTACCAGGGGCTTTGAAACGCATTTAAAACAATCTGAAAAATTGTGGTTTGTGATTTGTCCACAAAATGAAAGTTGATAAGATGAAACACCACGAACAAAATCAGCGCCACGCCGGTATATGGCATGGTGGCCGATCCCAGGGTTCGTCCTCCCGCACGCTTTTTCATGGCATACCGCACAGGGCGGGCACGAAAATTTTCCAAAACCAATGTGCCTCCCGTAATCACATGAACCAAGGCGAAAGCGAGAAGCCCCCACTCCGCAACCTTAAGCAACACTCCCAGGGAATGCAATTTTTCAGCATACGCGTTAAAAGCATCCCCACCGCCGTACATGGTGAGATTCCCCAGCAGATGCATGACCAGAAAACCGATAAAACTCAATCCGGTTACGGCCATCATTACCTTTTTTCCCACCGATGCGGTAAACGTACCTGCCCACGCATTCATCTTCTACCTCCAACGTCTTAATGTAATCTGCCATTGCCCGAATATCGGGCAATCACCTACCATGGAAAAAGTGACCTTCGGTTCCGTCGATCCCAATCAACTATAAATCTGTTATCATTTTATTTTTTAAAATTTCAATTTGTTAATAGCTTTAAGCCACTAAAATAAACTTATTTTGTAACAATGTTACTGTTTATTGAGCAAACTCGCCCGGCTGTCAACAAAAAAACAGCCCTTCGGCTTATTCCGCAGTTTTGTCCAAAACAAGCATCGCGGGCAGCCGGATTCATCCGATAAAATCGGGTGTCCGGGCCAATTTTTCATCATTAAAAATCTTTCAACCACCAATGATCCCATTCGGTATGCAAAATCCAGCAGACCAATTGTTGACCGGCTTCGGTTTGTACCCGGGCGCGAACATGGGCGATCCATTTTTCCGGTGTTGCGTGACCGATATCTTTCAGTGATTTCAAATCAAGTAAAAAGGAGAGTTGATCCGCATCATGGGCAAGCTTTGCTTCAAGCGAGCGCCCAGCGCGAAATTCTTCCAGCAGCGCTCTTATTTCACCACCAAAAGGGAGTTTTTGCGTTAAGTCAGCGACAGCCCTGTCTTCATCGGCGCTGACATATTTTTTCTGAACCGCATTCAAATCTCCGGTCCTTGCCTCGGGCAAATCGTGCAGCAAACACATTTGAAGCAGTTTGAGGGCATCGGCCGATGGTTCCAGCATGGAAAGAACGTGGGCAATAAAACTCGTCATGAAGATATGCGCGGCAACGGACTCTCGCCCGACCCCGAGGTACGGATACCCTGAGCGCGGAATATCTTTGAGCATTTTTGCCTCAAACAACAAATCTGCAATCGCCTGGACCATTTTTATTCTCCATGGCACGCGCAGGCCCTTGTCCGCCCGGATATGCCAATGCAAAGGGCAGCCTACTGAAACAATTCGATTTTAATAAAATTTTCATAAAAAGAAAAATGTTTACCCCCTCCCAGCTTGAAAATCAACTCCTTTATTTTTCATATACAATCCTGAAACACCTTGACACGAAAATAAATTACTTATAATTTAACGAGCTTGTATATATGGCGATTCGCCCATTCCAACGAAGCCCGCCATCAAAAAATAAAAAGCGCTGGCATTGATTTCCTTTTCGGTTTGATGCCAGTCTTTAATAAATCGACAACAAATTGGAGCGGTTATGGTTTTGCAAGAGCTAGATCTGTTTCATATGATACAAAATGCCAGCTTAATGGTTCAGTTCGTCCTTTTGCTGCTGTTCTTTTTTTCGGTTTCTTCCTGGACCATTATCATCATCAAATACCGCTACATACGAAAGGCATATAAAGAATCCGCTTTATTTAATGAGGTGTTCTGGAAAAGCCGCGATTTTTCAGATGCTTATTATAAAGCCAGGGAATTGCAGGTCAGCCCAATCGCCCGCGTGTTTCGTATTGGATTTGTGGAGCTTAAACGACTGAACCGCACCGGAGCCAGTGCGGGCGCCAAACCGGCGGAACCGACCGGTGGAGAAACGGCGTCTTTGGCCACCCAACTTGTGGGGATTGATAACATCAAGCGTGCGCTTCGACGCTCAACGGTCACGGAAATCACTAAGATGACACAGATGGTGCCGTTTCTGGCCACTACCGGCAACACCACGCCCTTTATCGGACTTTTCGGGACCGTCTGGGGCATCATGGGGTCCTTTCACGGGATTGGTATGCGTGGATCAGCCAGCCTTGCCGTTGTGGCTCCCGGCATCTCAGAGGCACTGGTGGCGACTGCAGCGGGCTTGGCCGTAGCCATTCCGGCGGTTATCGCTTTTAATTATTTCATGCAAAAAATTCGGGTGATTGAATCTGAAATGCAAACGTTTTCAGCTGATTTCTTGAATATTATCGAGCGTGATTATCTCAGAGACAAGGGGAGCAACCGATAATGCAAACCGGATCAAACAATCAGCTGATGTCCGACATTAATATAACGCCCTTTGTGGATGTAATGTTGGTGTTATTGATTATTTTTATGGTAACGGCACCCATGATGACGCAGGGAGTCAACGTCAATCTTCCCGAGGCCACCAACGAGGAACTTCCCTCTCAGCAGCAAGAACCTCTAATTATTAGTATCGATGCCGCGCAGGACGTTTATATCAATGATTCCAAAGTCGCCCTTGACTTTCTACGGGAAAAGCTTATTAAAATTTTGGAAAATCGGAAGGATCGCGAGGTATATGTTCGGGCGGACAAGGATATTCCTTACGGCATCGTTATTCGGGTCATGTCGGAGGTAAAAAATGCCGGGGTTGAAAAGCTGGGCATGTTAACGCTCCCTCCGGAAGAGGATCATAAGCCCAAGAAAAGTTAATATTAGAGCCGATTTCAAAACGTTTCAGTTGAGTCCGGGTCAAGGCGGGATTCCTGTCGCGGCCAAACCGACCGGAAGAATACAGTCGCGTACTTCGATGACTGAAACTTGAACCCAGCTTCATAGATTGGGCAAAATAGAACGTTTTGAACCCGGCTTATTAGGCCGAAAATGAAGTCTACAACGCCTGCATATAACCGAACGGCTGAACCAACCGCCGAGGTCGACAGATTGTTCATGCCGGTGGCGGTTTCCGTCATCGGACATTTTCTTCTGTTGGGGCTGTTGATCGCCACTCCGAAGTTTCCCGTTAGTCGAGATCTGCCCGCGGGTGCGATAAGCGTGAATCTTGTGGCCGTTCCATCGTATACATCGGCTGCTCCTCCGGGAAAAAAGATTCCGGGAAAACCGGCCAAGAAAATAAGTGCACCAAAGCCCAAAGAGACACCGCCTTCAGTTAAAAAACCACCGAAAGTGAAGGCTGAGGTTGCTGTGAAACCACCCCTGAAGAAACCGGTTGTGGTGGAACCGCCCCCGAACGCACCGGTAAAAGAGGCGATATCCCTTGCACCCAAAGCGGTGACGCCCAAAGTGTCTCTTAAGAAAAAAACATATCAGGCCGAAAAGGTCGTCGAAAGCGCCATCAAGCGGATTGAACAAAAGACGGGGGAATCCTCCAGTCCGGCAGCACCGGCAGAGACTACTGAACGAAATCCGATACAGGAAGCGCTTGATCGAATGGCAGCCGCAGTCGAAGAAAAAGAAGCCGCCGGCGGGGGGGGGGGCACTACCGAGGGCGCCATTGGAGAGGATGCCACCGGCGTCGGCGGCGGCCTCGGCGGTACGGGCAAACCAAGACAAATGGATTTATTTGATATTTATCGCGTCGAGATCGCCCGTTATATTCAAAAAAACTGGGCGTATTCAGATCAGCTCTCTGGCGGCCAGAGTAATATGGCCGCCTGGGTGATTATCGAAGTCACCCGGCAGGGTGAAATCACCAACTTTTGGTTTGAGAAACGATCCGGGAATACTTATCTTGACGAATCGGCCGCCAGGGCGATTCAGAAATCAAACCCCCTGCCGCCCTTTCCGCCCGGCGTAACGGAATCGATGCTGCAACAGGGGCTTCGGTTTACGCCGACGGGAATAAAGTAAGCCGGGTTATAAAGCTAACCAAAAATATTTTGAATGTTGAATTAAGGAACGCAGCATGAGATTTTCATTCAGGGCCGCCGCCCTGCTGATAGCGCTTACCATTACCTGTCTCGTACCGGGATATTGCCGAGCGGCATTTGAGTATATTGATATTACCAGCCCGTCTTTACGGAAAATACCACTGGCCGTACCCATTTTCAAAAGCCTTACCCCCAACTATTCGGAAGATAAAATTGCCGTGGAGGGGGCTGACCTGCTGGCGAGTACGCTTGATTTCACAGGCTATTTTAAACTGCTCGACCGGGGGGCGTTTCTCGAAGATCCCCGGAAAACCGGTCTTGTACCGCCAACCCTCAAGCTTACCAATTGGACCACCATCGGTGCCGAACTGCTGGTCACAGCGGGTGTTTCCGTCTCCGGCACGCTCCTGGAAATGGAGCTTCGCTTGTACGACACCTTCAAAGGACGGTTGGTGGTCGGGAAAAGGTACACCGGGTATATAACAGACCAACGAAAAATTATTCGCCGGTTTTGCAGTGAGGTCATATTCGAGCTGACCGGTAACCGCGGCATATTTTCAAGCAAAATCGCCTTCGTCTCAACCGGTACAAAAACCAAGGAAATTTATACTTGTGATTTCGACGGGTATGATCCCATGCAATTGACCCGATCAAGGTCCATCACCTTGTCTCCGGCCTGGTCCTGGGACGGGCAATGGCTTGCCTACACTTCCTACGAGAAAGGAAATCCGGATCTTTTTATCCGTCATTTGAACGAAAAACGAGGCACGGTGGTCTCAAAAAAAGGGATTAACATCACCCCCGCCTGGGTTCCGAACCAATTTGCGCTGGCAGCGACCCTTTCGTTTTCCGGCGATCAGGAAATTTATCTATTGACCGGCAGCGGAGAAATTATTAAAAATCTAACGAGTAACTGGGGTATAGACGTATCGCCGAGCTGGTCGCCGGACGGCAAGCAGATGGCCTTTGTTTCAGACAGGGCCGGCTCGCCTCAGATATACATCAAGAATATTGATTCCGGTGAGGCGCGCCGCCTGACCTTTGAAGGCAAATACAACACCTCTCCGAGCTGGTCACCGAAGGGGGATAAGATCGCTTATGAATCCAAGGATAATGGAAATTTTAACATCCGCGTGATAGGCGTTGACGGCGCCGGGCTGTATCAATTAACAAATGATGCGGGAGATAATGAATCCCCTTCGTGGGCCCCGGATGGCAGCCTTATTGCCTTTAGTTCCACACGCGAGGGGCCATCCAGAATTTTTATTATGACCGCTTTCGGTACGGATCAACGTCGTTTATTAGCCCTGCCTGGAGAACAAACGAATCCAAGCTGGTCACCCAACATAGCACCCAACTAACCCCGATATGGGAAAAGGAGGAAAAAGTGTGCAAAAGTTTTTGGATAAACTTTTGCCGAAGAAAAAGAAAAAGATAGATCAGGCTCACATAGTAGTTTGTTTTTGGAATCTGCATTATTTTAAACGCGGTTACTTTAAATTCAATTAATTATCAGGAGGACAGGATGAATACGAAAATTTGGAGATGTTTGTTGTTGCTGTTGATTATTCCGGGATTGTTGACAACGGTCGCATGCAGCAAAAAAGCCGTGAAACAGGACACGGGAATGACTACCAGCTCAGCCGTCGATGAGGCGGAATTGGAACGGCAAAGACGGTTGGCTGAAGAAGCCCGTATGCGCGAAGAAGCCCTTCGGAATGCGGAACAAGCCAAAATGGAAGCCCGACAGAAATTTGAGAACGAAGATGTTTATTTCGCGTTTGACAGCGCTGCGCTGTCCATGGACGCTCAAGCCATTTTGAAAGAAAAGGCTCAGTGGCTTGCCGCAAATCCGGACGCCTCAACGACCATTGAAGGCCACTGCGATGAACGCGGCACCAATGCCTACAACTTGGCATTGGGCGATCGTCGGGCCAATAGTGCCAAGAGCTTTTTGGTAAATATGGGAATTGCAGACTCCCGAATGTCCGCCATCAGTTATGGTGAAGAACGTCCCGTTGATCCGGATCATAATGAAGCCGCCTGGGCAAAAAACCGGCGCGCCCATTTTGTGCTGCCATAATAAGTAAGTTAAAAACAATCGGAAAACCGGCTGCCGGCGATTCATAAACCGGCAGCCCGGCTTTCCGGCTGATCACAGCCCGGATGTGCGATATATCGCAAAGATTTCCGCCTCGACCAAGGGGAACAAAGTGCCGGGTAAAAGTCTTTTCTCGATGATACGCTAACACGGCTACAGGTAATATTTGCCATGAAATTCAAGTATGGGATATGTTTTTTTTTCATTGCCGGAGTTCTTGGGTGTGTTTCGCCAAATCGAGTTTCCAACCTTCACCAACGGGTTACAACGTTGGAAATGAACAACGCGGCCCTTGTTGCCGCGCTTAAAGAATCAGAAGCCAACCGCAACTCTCTCCAGCAAACAAAACTGGATGACAACTATGCCGAGCTCAATGCAACGGTAGAGGAGTTGCGCAGAGAAATTCAAATCGTTAAAGGGAAAGTTGAAGAGGTAGAACATTCTATTCAAAAAGGACGTCCAAACGTTTCAGCAGGCCCTCAGGCAGAAGATAGCCGTGTGAGCCAGTTAGAAGATCGAATCCTGCAGCTTGAGCAGTATATGGATCTTGAATCCCCGGTGGCTGGCAAAAAGCCACCTGTTGTGGCTATCCCGGAAAAAACTGCCCCTCCAGAATCGGCAAAAAAGGATTTATCTGAAACAGAACTCTATAATACATCCAAGCAAGCCTTGGATAGGGGCGAATTTGAAGCCTCACGGGCAAGTTTTGCTGACTTCTTAAAACGCTTTCCCAACTCCGCCAATGCGGATAACGCGCAGTTCTGGATCGGTGAGTCTTATTACCGCGAAAAATGGTATGAAAAAGCAATTATGGAATACCAGAAGGTCATCGAGACTTACCCGGACGGCAACAAAATCCCATCGGCACTGTTAAAACAGGGGTTATCGTTTTTCAATCTGAACGAAAAAGCCAATGCTCGCCTTATCCTAAAGGAAATAATCAAGAAATATCCGACATCCAACGAAGCAAAAATCGCCAAGGATAAACTGGATACGTTCAATTAATTCTCGATACTCCGGGTTTTCGGATTGGCACCAATGCTCACCGAGAAATGGGATGGTTAAAATCATCGGTATTGACCCGGGTCTGGCCGCTACCGGTATCGGTATTATCAGTGGCCGCGGGCTTCACGTCGAACGTTACGCCTACGGCAGCATTTCCACCGCATCCGGCCACGCAACCGCCAAACGCCTGCACCACATCTTTTCCAAGCTGATTGCCATCATTAAAAATGAATCCCCGGATATGATGATTGTGGAGGATATTTTTTCTCTCGGAAAATACCCGAAATCGGGCATCATGCTGGGGAAGGTAACCGGCGTCGTGCTTCTGGCGGCAAGCCAGGCTGCCATTCCCGTCCACGAAGTGGCGGTCCGCGAAATCAAGCAGGTATTGACAGGCAACGGGAATGCCGGTAAGGAGCAGCTGGAAGCAGCCGTGCGACATGCTCTAAACTGTCAAACACCGATTCGCCCTTTTCATGCCTCAGACGCCCTGGCCATCGCACTGATCGGGTTGTATCGGTATCAGGCGATAGACTGAACGGATACCACCGAAACGCATGATCGGATATATTCAGGGAACGTTGCTGAAAAAAGAAACCGACCGCATTTTATTGCTGGCCAATCAGGTGGGCTATGAAATTTTGCTTCCCCCCATGGTGATGGAATCTATTTCCGGCAAAGCCGCCAATGACCCCTTATCCTTTTTTATTTATTTTCATCAGACCGAACGCCAGCCCAAACCGGTACTGATCGGGTTCAATGACGAAATTGAAAAGGAGTTTTTCCAGCTTTTTATCTCTGTTGAAGACATCGGACCCTTAAAGGCATTAAAAGCGCTCACCCTGCCGGTTTCGGAAATTGCGCGTGCCATCGAGGCAAACGACACGCCCCAGTTAAACAAATTAAAAGGCATCGGCGGCAGAACCGCCCAGAAAATAATTGCCAGCCTTCGGGGTAAACTGGACCGGTTTGCCGTGCCCGCACCTATTCCGAATGCCTCGCCGCCCCCAAAGCAATCAAGCATTGTGGATCCGGTTATGGCGGTGCTCATCGAACAACTCGGGCACCGGCCCGCCGATGCGAAAAAGATGATCACGGATGCCTTTGCCCGGAACCCGGACTTATCCAGCCCGGAGGAGCTGTTCGATGAAGTGTATCGAGGAGAAAAATCGGCATGAGCGATGATTTTCTGACCTATTCCACCGACCCCAGAGGCCTTCTTTCCGGCCAGTGCCTGCCTGCGGACATGGAATCTGAAATTTTGTCCCTGAGGCCAGAGCGCCTCTCGGAGTATATCGGCCAGGACGCCGTGGTGGAAACACTCAACATCGCCATAGAGGCCGCGCTGAAACGAAAAGAGCCGTTGGATCACGTCCTGTTTCACGGCCCGCCCGGCCTCGGGAAAACCACCCTCGCTCATATTATCGCCAATGAAATGGGCAGCCGGCTTACGATTACCTCTGGCCCTGCCCTTGAAAAAGGCGGGGACCTGATCGGCATTTTGACGCATCTGGAAGAAGGAGACGTCCTTTTTATTGATGAAATCCATCGAACACCTAAGGCCGTGGAAGAATTTTTATACCCCGCCATGGAAGACTTTGCCGTCGATTTTGTCTTTGATAAAGGCGTACACGCCCGAAGCCACCGGTATCAGTTGCGGCGCTTTACCCTTGTCGGTGCCACAACCCGTGTGGGACTTTTGTCCGCGCCTCTTCGGGATCGGTTCGGCCTATTCAGAAGTCTTGATTTTTACGAAGAAAAAGATCTTGTTACCATCACGCAACGTTCCGCAGCCCTGCTTGAAACAACCATCGACCAGATATCCGCCGGCGAGCTGGCCAGACGGTGCAGAGGAACCCCCCGAATCGTCAACCGTCTGTTAAAACGGGTTCGGGATTTTGCTCAGGTCAGAAGCGACGGCACCATCACCCCCGAGACCGTATCCGCTGCGCTGTCGCTCGAAGGGGTGGATGAAAAGGGGCTTACCCGACTGGATCGGCGATACATTCAAACCATCATCGATTTTTACCACGGGGGGCCGGTAGGTATCGAAGCCATTGCCGCCACCCTTCAGGAAGAAACCGATACCCTGGTGGACGTCGTGGAGCCGTATCTGCTGAAAATCGGACTGATCGTGCGCACCTCTTCCGGCAGAAAAGCAGCTGAAGCCGCTTACAAACATTTGGGGCTCTGTTATCAGCGCACGCAGGACCAGAAAAAGATGTTTTAGTCCATGGCGGTTATTACACTCTTAACTGATTTCGGGTTCGATGACGCCTATGTGGGCATCATGAAGGGGGTCATTCTTTCCAAAGCCCCTTCGGCTCGCATCGTTGATATTTCCCACCGGGTGTTACCGCACAACCTTCTTCAAGCCGCATTCCTTCTTGATTCGGCTTACGCTTATTTCCCCAAGGGAACTGTTCATACCGTTGTCGTGGACCCCGGCGTGGGGGGCAATCGCGCTATTATCGCTGTTGAAGCAGCCGGCTTTTTTTTTCTGGCGCCGAACAACGGGGTGTTGACCCCGGTGTTGAACAAGGTAACGGTTTCCAATGCCATGCTGGTTGAAAACCATGCGCTTTTCCTTGAACCCGTCAGCCGAACCTTTCACGGCCGGGACATATTTGCGCCGATTGCCGCCTATCTATCGGAGGGAGGAAATATTCGTTTGCTCGGCCCCTGCATTGCTCCCGCCGAGGCCGTCCGTCTTGAAATTCCCGAACCCGTCTTGTTCGAAACCGGTGAGTTGATCGGCACGATTATCGACATGGACCGGTTCGGCAACCTGATTACCAATATCAGCAAAGAACACTTAAAAACCCATTTTCCCAAAATGCACTCGCAGATATTCATTCGTATCGGAAAAACGAACATAGCCGGTTTGTCGAAATCCTATTCGGATGTTTCTACGGGTTACCCGTTAGCTGTCATCGGCAGCCGCGGATATCTTGAGATCTCTATTAATTGCGGTAGCGCCAAGGATTTTTTTTCAGTGACCATCGGCGAGCACATTGCCGCGCACATGGCGCATAACCTTTAGTTACAGAAGAAGCTCCTTATCATGAACATTCCGGCACTTATCAAATTATTGATCGTTTTTATCTTCATGCTGGCGGCTATGCGCTTTAAGCTGACCCTGGGCAATGCGTTCATGGCGGGCGCTGTTTTATTGGGCCTTTTTTTCGGCCAATATCCGACCGCTATAATCGTGTCGGCATTTCATGCTCTGATTGACCTTAAAACGTTGAGTTTGTCCATTGTGGTTTCTCTGATATTGGTGTTGAGCCACAGCATGGAAAAATCCGGTCATATGAAACGGTTATTGGACAGCTTTAAAGGACTGGTCGCCCATGAAGGGTTTAATATCATCATTTTCCCGGCACTTATCGGTCTTCTGCCCATGCCGGGCGGCGCGATTTTTTCAGCACCCATGGTCAACACCATCGGTGCGCGGCATCACCTGCGCGGATCTCAACTTAGCTATGTCAACTACTGGTTTCGGCACATCTGGGAATACTGGTGGCCGCTTTATCCGGGTGTGTTGTTGACCACGGCCCTGGCATCACTAGATTTATGGCGTTTCGTTTTTTTTCTCTTTCCATTAACCCTGGTAGCCATAGCCGCCGGGTACTATCCCTTAAGGGGCATGATTCGGAAAAATAACCAGCTCGGAGAAAAAAAACCAACCGAAAAGGCAAAACTCGGCCTATTTTTTAAGGAACTGGCACCTATTTTGATAGTTGTCATTCCCGGCTTATTTATCGGCAATATGCTGACACCGGTGTTTGAGCGGGAAGGGTTAACTATCGCCAAAGAAACCGGCCTGATTTTCGCCCTCATGCTGGCAGTCGCCTGGACGTGGTGGGTAAATTGCATGAATGCGGCATCGCAAAGGGAAATTCTCGGCAGCAAGGAATTGTTGCGCATTTTTTATATGGTGGTTGCCATTTTGGTGTTTAAAGGCGCGCTGGAGGACTGCCGGGCTGTTGAGCAGGTGAGCCGAGAATTCATTCACTGGCATATTCCCCTGCTTCTTATTACCACAATGCTACCTTTTCTGGTAGGTATCGTCGCCGGCATCACCATCGCCTTTGTAGGTACGACCTTCCCCATTTTGATTTCCCTGATTCAAACGCTGGGCGAAACGCACCTGATGCTGCCCTATATGATGTTGGCGTTAACCAGCGGATTTATCGGCGTACTCTTTTCGCCACTGCATCTTTGCCTGCTATTATCCAATGAATATTTCCATACATCGCTGACAGCGGTCTACCGGCACATGCTGCCCCCCTGTGCGGCCCTGGTGGCCTGCGGGGCAGCATACTTTTGGCTGCTAACACTGTTTTTCGAAGGATAAAGCCGAGCGGCTTCCGATCATTTGATCGTTTCCTCCGTATAGAGGCCTTGATCGGAGGTGAATGAACCGCTATCGGCTCTTTGCCGTTCACCAAGGAAATTAACCGGCCGATCTCCCCGTAAATGATCCGGTGTGATCGCATAGGTACCATACATGCTGGTCTCCCAAACACTCTGGGCTGCAGGTACGTCACCAGCCGTGAAGACGTAGGTCAGTCCGCCCACAACACTGCCGCAAAGCGCAAAGGCCGCCTTGAGCGGAAAGTACAAGATGGTAGTCGCTGCCGAAGCCGCCTGCATCCCGGCGCCGGATGGCGTTCCTTCCTCCGCCGAAGTCGCTGAGGCAGATGGGCAAAGGGCCGAAAGCGAAATCAGAGACAAGAAGGATAGAGAAACAAACAGCGTTACCCACGAGCGCTTGTTGAAGTTTATAAGCGTTTTCATCCGGGAGTCCTCCTTTCCTTAAAAGGCAACGAACCCCGATCCGTAGGGGAAAAACCGCCCGTTGCCGTTCAACAATGATTAAAAAATACGCCTCTATTCGGCACCCAAAGTTATGGACACCTTAGTCTAAATAATGCTTATGCCAGAAATATTATTGTGCGTCAATAGAAACCATAGCGCAATATGTTGTGGTCATATGCCAACCCCTTCGCTTCGAACCGAATGGCGCAAGCGGTGAATAAAACCAGCCGCCCGGAGAAAAGAAGCTACCCCGGGCGGCACGGTTAATAAACGCAACACGCGGGGTCAGGACGGTTCCTTTATCCCCATCAGCGTTTTTATCTCTTTATTGATGCCGTCAACGACATACTCCCGAAGCTGAAACGGGTAGGCGTTTTCAGATGAAACCCCGGAATATTTGCCGTCTTTCTTCTCAAATACGGAAACGGCATAGGATTTTTTATCCCCGCTCAGGGTAATGTCGACAATGGGTGCCATCAGATCTTCTTTTTTGATATCATTGAGATAGGACTCGCATTTCATGTCGGAAAAATTGGAAAGGAAGCGTTCAACAACCGCCTTATCCACGCTTTCTCCGGATTCGTTCTTCCAGACAGTTTGCATCCTGGGCTCGGTTATTTCCAAATCTTTCGCCGGACCGGCTGCCGGGTCGGCCGGTTTTTCTGTTTCAGCGGATTTCTTTTTTTCTTCTGCCACAGGTTCTTCCATGCGAGAGAGGGTAATTGTTTTCCCCTCGCTTGCAAGCTTTATATCCTTTATCTCAGCAACCGAAACGGCAATGACCTGCTTATCCCGCAAGTCATCCGCACTGGTTTCAAAGGTTTTTCTAAAGTTATTCATAGCGTGATAAACATTGGAATCTCCCGGCAGCATGACAAATGTATGCTGATAGGTATCGGCGGCTTTGCCGATGTCAAACGTCAGAAGCACTTTGTCGCCAACCCATGCCGTCACCGTAATTTTCTTGTCATCGGTTAAATCGTAACGCTCATATACCTTGGCTGTGGACACCAGCGCCGTCAGCCGTAATTTGGAAATGGCGGCCGTGATAGCGTTTACCTTCTGCGCATCTGCGGGCCATGCCTGGTCGCCGACTGTCCAGTCATTTGCCTTTCGCGTCACGGTGAGCGTCTTATCGGCTTGTTTTATTTCTATTTTCGTCAGTTCCTTTTCAGCGGCCACCGGTACTGTCGGCAGTTCATACCGGGAGCGATTTGAATCATGCAACACCAGATAGGCTGCCAGCAGAACAATGACCATACTGAGAATAATATATTCCTTTTTCACTTTGCTGCTCCTCACTATTGATAGATTCTTTCAACCGCATACCGCCACCAGCGTTTGCGCGGTGCAAGACTTTGTCATAAAAAAATCTCATGAGCGGCTAAACATCGCCTGAATCGATTTTTTCCTGGAATGGCGCACCCCCCAGACCAACAGGCCCATGAGCGCCACCAAAACCGGCAATCCGACAATATTAAAAGCCTTGATTGACATCTTGGTTTCGGCGCCGGTTTCTTCCAGCGGGTTCAGCCCCTGTGTCTTGCTGCGCATCACCGCGATCCCTTCCCGATCATTCAACAGATCGAGCATGTTCATGATAAACACGGCGTTGGCTCCCCGGCCTTCCGGATCGATAATGTCATCCCGGACGAGCTCGGCGGAACCGGCGATGAAAATTTTGGCTGGTTTTCCCTTGGTTAGCTTGGCAGCCGTCCCAACGATTTTAGCCGCCTCGGAGTCGGATTTTTTTTCGTCCGTTGCTGAAAGATCTTCCTCATTCTTTTCTTTGTCCAAATCCGCTGCCGTCTTTTTTTCAGGGACCGGTTTGTCGGCAAAATAACTGGCAAATTCGCCGGAAAGCAAATAGGCCAGCGGCTTTTTATCCATGTGCGTATCGGCGCCGGGCTTTGCGATGTATTGGGGCTCCAGGTTAATCGGTGCCTTCATTTCCCACGACTTCTCGGAAGACGAGATAATCTGCGTCGCTTTGATGCCGCCTTCGGACAACCGCTTTTCAATCAGTTCGACGGGGGAAGCCTTAACAGCGAGGATTCCCTTGATATTCTGCATAAAGTCAAAGTCTTTATTAATGTTCTTGTTTTGAATAACCGGCGCAAAGTAGATGGGTTGTTGCCCGCCGCCCATTTCGTTGGAAAGTTGCTGAATAAAGCAATTCTCATCCAGCACGATGGCATCCCGAACGCCGACGCCATAGTGGGCAAGCAGTTTTTCCAGACCCGTGCTAAGCGGCTCGTAAGTAACTCGCTGGCTCATTCCAAACCCCATGGCGTTGGGCACCTGGGTTTTTATTTCTTTAAACGGCTCTAAGAAAATGGCCAGATTCTGACCCCGCATCAGGGCCTGATCAATTTCGTAAAGTTCCCAATCCGTGAACGCCTCTGTGGGCCGCGCGATCACAATGCATTTAACGTTTCGGGGGATCTCCTTGTTCTTTAGCGCCACCTGATGGACACTATAATTCTTGGTCAACACGTTCGAGAACGCGTTCAACGCATCCGGGGGCTGGGGGCCCATCGGCATGGGGGAGCCCAGGGGCAGGGCGCCATGGTCCGACAGATAACCGATCTCCTCGTTGATATTGACAAGCGTCTCAACGTTCTTGTCGATCATCTCTTCCATCTCTTCAAGGCTTGCCAGTTGGTACTGATTGCCGATGAGGGGCAAACGAAGAACTTGAAAAATGGGGATCGTGACCGATTTTTCCTGATGCGTCATCACCAGCCCGATAACGCCCTTTCCGGCCGCCACCTTGCCCTCCCCCATATCGGGCCACTGAAGTACCGGAATATTATATTGTTTGGCCAGCGCGTTCTGGTCCGCTGCATCGGTCGGATCGATTCGGGCATATTCCAAACGGCCATAATTTTTGATATTCAGCTTTTTAACTATCTCTTCGAGTTTTTGCGGCACCGCCGGCAAGTCCGGTACATTCATAAACGGCGCCACTGGCATCAACGATGAGGAGAGAATCAGTTGAATTCGAACGTTTTCCTTCAGATTCAGCAAGGCGCTGATCTTGTTGTTGACCTTCATCATGGCGGATGTCAGGTTATACTCAAGCCCCTCCGTAGTAGTAATAGTGGGAATTTTTTCCACCATATCGCCGTGAATGAGCACCAATCCCATGTAGGCCCGTTGAAACTTCACCTCGTCTTTTTCCAGTTGCTGAATCTGCACCGGATTGATGCCATAGGTTTCCGCCAGTTGGCGGTTTACTTCTCCGGCCGGATTTCCGGTTTCCGATTCCGGGCTGACATCATAAAATTCAAAGCTGAAAAACTGATTGGCGTTCAGTGCGTATTCTTCCAGCAAGTCATGCAGGTACCGTTCCGTGTTGTTGTGGGGGGCGGGCAGGTTTTTGGTAAAAAACACCTTGACGGTCAAGGGCTCTTTCAGTGTCGAAACCACCTGCTTGCTGACATCGGATAGCGAAAAGATTTTGCTCCCCGTGAGATCCATTCTGAAAAACACGGTGAGTCCCACCAGGTTCACCATCACGATCACCACCAGGTATATAATGAACTTGACATATTTTCCGGATCTGTTTGTAGTCCTCATTTTCTCTCCTTATTTCTTCTCCTGCAGCACCAGGTTCGTGCCGTAAAGCCCAATGACAATCACACTCATAAAGTACAGGATATCCCGCATATCAACGATTCCTTTTGCGATATTCTGGAAGTGATAACCTGCGCCGATATAAGCGATAATGCTCAGCATCTTCTGAGGGACGAAAAACAGCATCTGATCCAACAGCGCCAGGGCAAAGCAAATGACCATGCCGATGATAAAGGCGACGATCTGATTTCTTGTCAATGAAGACGCAAAGAGCCCGATGGCGCAATAGCCTCCGCCCAGCAGCAAGGCGCCGATATAGCCGCCGATCACCGGCCCCCAGTCAAGATCCCCGAGAAAGGAGATGAAGATAGGATAGGATAGGGTCGGCAAAAGCATGGCCGCCACAAAGGCGAGCCCGGCCAGAAACTTTCCCAGAATAATATCATTGGCCGTCACCGGCAGGGTCAGAAGGGTTTCATAAGAGCCCACACTCAACTCCTCAGCAAAGAGCCGCATGGTGAGCGCCGGAATGAAAAATGAAAAGGAAAGGGGAAGCAGCGAGAAAAAATTTCTCAATTCCGCCTGGTTATACAGAAAAAAGGTGATGAAAAAGAACCATCCCGTTACCAGCAAAAAAATGAAAATCACGATATAGGCAATGGGAGAGACGAAATAATCTTTAAACTCCTTTTGAAATATGTGAAGCACCTGCCGCATGTTAGTTCTCCTTGGTCAGTTCTCGGAATATGGTTTCAAGGGTTTTGGCTTCCTGCCGGAATTCGAGCAACACCCAGTCGGTCTCCTTGATGGCCTGATAGATGGCGCCCCGATGATCCACATCGCTGCGACAGGTGATCTGAAGCTGAACCGTCCCGTCGGATTCGGCCCCATTGACCCGATTCACGTTCACCACGCCGTCCATTGACGAAAATCTTGATATGGCCGAATCTTCAGGGGCGCCTCGAAGTGAAATATGAATCGTGGGCTCTTTTCCGCCGGCGTCCTTGAGGGTGTCGGCCGTACCGTCGGCCACGATTTTTCCCTGATTGATAATCACGATCCGGTCACAGGTCGCCTCGGCTTCACTGAGAATATGGGTGGAAAGCAAAATGGTTTTCTCTTTGCCGATCCGCCGGATGATTTCTCGAATCTCCACGATCTGATTCGGATCCAGACCGCTGGTGGGTTCATCCAGAATGAGAATTTCCGGATCATTCATCATGGCGTGCGCCAAACCGACGCGCTGCTTAAGCCCTTTGGATAGCTCGCCGATGCTTCGGTGCATGATTTCGTTCATATCGCAGAGTGCTGCCAGTTCCCGAATCCGTTCGGTTTTGCGAGCGGCGTCAAGCCCCCTGATTTTCGCCACGTAGTTCAGGTAGTCATACACCAGCATGCCGTGATAGAGCGGCGCTGATTCGGGCAGATACCCCATAAGCTTTTTGATCTCCAGAGACTGGTCCGCCATGGTGAAATCCTTGACACGAATCGTTCCGGAGCTGGGGTTAAAATATCCGGTAAGCATTCGCATGGTGGTGGTTTTGCCGGCACCGTTGGGACCCAACAAACCGAGGATTTCCCCTTTCTCAATGGTCAGATCGATTGCGTCCACCGCACAAAAATCATCATAATACTTGGTCAATTTTTCGACATAAATCATGTCCACCACTCCTTCCAGTTGGTTAACTGATAGCTCATAGCTGATAGCTGATAGCTGATAGCTCATAGCTGATAGCTGATAGTCGATAGCTATGAGCTATCAGCTATCAGCTATTTTATTATTCCGGCTGCGGTATCGGCAATCCATCCGATTTTATCCTTTGAAAACCGAATTTTTAAAAATCCGGGGGACTGCTTTTCAACCGCCACCTTCGTTCCCCCATGAAGCTCGAACAATTCCGTCGACTCCGGTGCAAATCCGGACCGGACCGCCACGGCTGCCGGTAAAATAATCGCTTTCGGATGGTATTTGGTTTCAGCCATTCGCCAGCCGGCGGTTCCCAAAAAGAGAACCGAAAGTATAAGCGCGCCGTAGCAAAAGGATCGCAGCACACTTTTTTGAAATACCCGGGTCAGTCCCAGCAACAGCCAGAACAAGCCGTTCAACAAAATGCCCGTCCACTGCAGCACGTTCAGCCGAAACATATCCTTCCAGAAAAACAGCACCTGGAATACGGGCGACGGCGCTTCGCCGCCTTCATCTTTCACCAGGCTTTTCGCATAGCTTAAGTTAAATTGCAAATCGGGATCCCCCGAAATCAACGCCATCGCTCGCTCATACCAGAGAACTGCCGGCCCGAGATCCCCTTTTTTCAGATAGGCATTGCCCAGGTTGTAGAAAAGCTTTCCGTTGCGAATCCCGTCAAAGACCAGCTTTTCAAATACGGCGACGGCTTCTGTATAATTTTTGGCCTCATAGTAGCGAACCCCGTCGATAAACGCACGGGTTTGTAAATTGTCATCCTTATCCGCAAAGGCTGTCATCGTACCGCAGAAAAGCAGGCAACCGATTAAAAACAAAATTTCCCGTCGCCGCAACCTCATCGTAGCACCTCTTTGACGATTCGGGCGGTCTCACTCAACAACACGTCTTTCTCGGTTCTATCAAGAGCAAAGCCACTGTACCTAGCCGAGTCGATCTTCTTCATCAGATCGGAGACCCGATCCGACTGTTGCGCCGAAATGCCGGCCGCCTGAAGAATTCGACCGGCTTCCGCATAGGTCAGCGATTCACTGCACGACTCGGCTTTGGCGCAAACCCCATACACCAATGAACGGTAAAGGTTTGAAAGAAAGGCGGCATTTGAATCGCCAACGGATTTTGTTGCCACCTTTAAGGCCCGAATCGATTTTTGCGTCATCACGGTCGCCGGGTTTCCGTTTTTTTTAAACCATTTCATCCCTCCCATGCCCAGCAGAAAAAACAGGGCCGGCAAAACGATCGCCGTTAAAAAACCGGCAAAGGTCATTTCTTCGCGATGCGCTACGGCATCTATCCCCGTTTTTATGGGAAGAATATCACGGCCGACAAAGTCGACTTTTTTCTTCACGATACCCGGCAGGGCGGCACGATTCTCAGAGGAAGAAAACACCACCGGGTTTTCCCGGGGGCCGTCGGCTTGCTGCACCGCTATCGATAGGGGTGAAACAGCCAGGGAGCGGTAAGCCGATTCTTTCGGATCAAAATAGGTGCTCTGGCCGAGGCTGACCTGATAAGCGCCGGGAGTCACCCCCACCAGAGCCAATCGAAACACCTTTTTCCCCTGATACCCCTCCGAACCGAGCTTTATGTCGCTTTCAGGGGTGTCCGCATACTGTTTAAACGCATCCGGCACCTCAATCACCGGGGCATTTGCATCCATAATATTACCGGTGCCCGCCACCGTCACGACCAGGGTCGCCGAATCGCCCACCTTTATCTGCATGGGTTCAATCGAAGCGCTCATGGTAAAATGGCCCACCAACCCCGAAAACATCGCCTGTCCGGTTTCGGCAGGCAGCGCACGCACCTGAATCGTCAGCGGTTCGGTTCGTAGGATTCGCGGCGTCAACTGACGATTACCGAAAAACGAATCCGAAAAGAAGGGGTCATTGAAAAAGCGCCCGGCCGAATCGGATCGCCTGTGTTGCTGTGAGACCGTGTCACAACGCAACACCGCAGGCGCTATCGTGAGCGGGCCGGTTTTCATGGGAATCAGCAAATAGGAAAGCATTACTTCCTGATACCGGTGGCCCGAGATCACGCGTTGCCGGCTTTGCTGCTCGCCGATCTGTTTGGCGGTAAATCCAGAAAAATCAGGCGCCGTATATTTTGTATTGGCGATCTGAATACCGAAACGCAGCACAAAGGAATAGATGACCTGCTGCCCAATAAAGGGGGCGGCTTCGGACACCTCCGCCTTCACCTCAATCCCCGGTCCGCCGGTGTCACGCGCCCGGTTGTCTCCCTTGGCCACTTGCACTTCAATGGGCTGCGTGTGATGGGTCTGCCCATCGAAGTGAACCCTTAAGGACGGAACGGTGAGCCGCCCGGACCGGTTGGGTATCAGCAAAAACCGATAAGTCTCTTCCTGGTGAGTGGTGCCGTTAATGATCTGAACCTGAGTGCTGGTTCCGGCGGGCTGAACCTCAAAGTCCTTAATGACGGAGGTATCCACCGTTGCATCCCTGCTGGGAATACTGACCGTGAGCTGAATCGGCGTATCCATCGATGTTGTGGTTCTATCGACAAAAGCCTGCACCGTTTCCGCAAACAGTGACTGCGGAAAGAAAAAAAGCAAACAAAATAGCCCGACCAGTTGCTTCATCACCAGTCCTTTTCAACATGGCGTTCGCGGTAGGCGGGCATCAACGCCCGGCCCGGCATATCTTCCAGGCGATTCAGCATTCGCTCGGCCTGTTGCCTGGCCTGCTCGTCCATTTCCTTTTGCCCGGAACGGACTTGCTTATCCGCGTCGGTATCGGGTTTATTTTGGGGCTGATTCACCGGGGATGAATCGGGCTGATTTTTCTTCTCCCCCGAAGGATTTTTTTCCGTATTCGCGGCAGATTGTGTTTGATTCGAAGGGTCTTCACGATTTTCCGAAGAAGACTTCTTTTCGTCCTTATTCTTCTGAGACGTATCTTCCCTGAGTGAATCGTCCTGTGACTTATCCCCTTGCTGCTGCGGCGGCTTGGGTTGTTCCATAACCTTTTTGACAAAGGCGATGTTGTCTATCGTCTCCTGGTCCTTGGCATCGATTTTCAGGGCGGCGCGATAGCTCGCCAGCGCTTCTTTATGTTGCCCCAGCCGAAACAGCGCGTTTCCCATATTATAATGCGCATTGCGGCGCATCGTCTGATCCGTTGACAAAAGGGCCTGCTTGTAGCTGTTGAGGGCCGCCTGATAATCGCCGGCCTTGTATTGGGCGTTTCCAATGTTGTAGTGAATTTCAGCCAAGTCGGGCGCCTCCAGCTGAGCATCGACAAACCGCGTCAGGGCCGTTTCATAGTCCCCCGCCTCATAGGCGCGCTGCCCTTCACGAATAAGGTCCTGCGGAGTTGCCGCACCGGCGATGGATCCGTTCGCAAAAAGCAGCAGCGCCACAGCCATGACCGCCGTGGCTTTTTTACGAGGGGGAATCATCATTTCCACCCCCATGAGAAACACCGCCAGAGCAAGAAACCACTGAAAACGATTCTCCAGAATTTTCTTTTTCTGCCGGTTCAGCGTTGCGGAAGTCATCTCTTTGCGAATGTGTTTTGCATAGATGGTCTCCAAGTCCATATCTCCGGCCACGGAACGGACATAACTGCCGCCGGTCATAACCGCCATTTTCTTTAAGGTGTCCTCGTCCAGGCGTGTCAACACGATGTTGCCCGTACCGTCTTTCACAAACCCGCCGTCAGCAGCAGGAATCGGCACCCCGTCGGTGGCGCCGACACCCACGCAAAAAAGTCGAATCTTGGCGGCCGCGGCGGCCCTGGCGGCGTCCAGAGGGGCTTCTTCTCCCGTGCTCTCGCCGTCGGTGATCAAAATAACGGCCTTATCGGAGGTATTCCCCGCGTTGAAACCCGAAATCGCCGTTCGGACGGCAGCGGCCAGATCCGTTCCGCCCACCGGCAAAAACGTCGGCGTCAGCGCCCCCAGGAAAAGGTGAAACGCCTCATAATCCAAAGTCAGGGGGCATTGAAGAAACGCCGTTCCGCTAAAGGCCACCAGGCCCACCCGGTCCCCCTGAAGCAGGTTCAAGAGATCCACCACTTCCCGCTTCGCCCGGTCCAGGCGAGTGGGCTGAATATCCTTGGCCAACATGCTTTTGGAGCAGTCAATGGCCACAATCAGGTCCACGCCTTTTTGTTCGATCTCCCGCCACCGGTATCCGTACTGGGGACCGGCCAGAGATATCACCAACAGCATCACGACCGCCAGAAGCAGCCCCGCCTTGACCCAGCGCCGGGACGCGGGGGCATCCGGGCTGATGACCGAAAGCCCTCGCTTGGCGGAAAAATTCATGAGAATCCGCGCCCGCCGGCCAAGGCCCCAGAAGCACACGAGAAACAGGACGGGCACGGTCCAGACCAGCCATAACGAGCTTAAATCACTGAAGGTCATGGTATTCTCAAAAACCTTGTATGGGTCAATACCATCCACCCGGCCAAAAAGCAAAAGGCCGGAAACAGCAAATACCGGTATAATTCCCGGAAACTGTCATAGGTTTTCACCGTCGCTTCCGTTTTTTCAAGGCGATCGATGGTGTCGTATATTGTTTCAAGCCCCTTTGTATCTTCGGCGCGAAAATAGGCGCCATTGGTTTTTTCCGCAATCATTCGCAGGGTATTTTCATCGATGTCCACCCGCTGATACACATATCTTTCGCCGTAGCCGGGAATATTCACGCGAAAGGGCGCTTCCCCCTCTCGGCCCACCCCGATGGTATAAATGCGAACCCCTTTGGCCACCGCGATCTCAACGGCTGTTTCCGGCGTCAGTTCGCCGCTGTTGCTGCGCCCGTCCGTGAGCAAAATCATGATATTGGATTTGCCGGGAATATCGGCAAGCCGCTTCAGGGAGATGCCGATCGCATCCCCGATGGCGGTACTTTTTCCGGCCGCACCGATTTGCACCCGATCGAGAATGGTCGCAAGGGTGTTGTAGTCCCGTGTCAGGGGAAGTTGCGTGTAGGCGTTGCTGCCGAAAACCACCATGCCGATCCGGTCGCCGGAGCGCTTGGCCACAAACCGGTGAATCACGTTTTTGACCGCTTCGAGCCGGTTGACGATGTTGCCCTTCATTTCAAAATCCAGCGCCCCCATACTCTCGGAAATATCCACCGCCAGCAGGATGTTAATTCCTTCGGTTTTAACATTCACCACGCGCGTCCCCCACTGGGGTCTGGCAAGGGCCAGCACCATAAGCACCAGGGCCGTGAACTTGAACAAAGAAAGCATGCCGCCGGCAAAGCGGATGAAGGGGCTCGGGGGGACGTGGACGATAGCGGCGATCCCGGAAACGCGCAGCGTCGGCATTTTGACCTTTTGTTTCCGGTAAACCACCAGCACCGGAAGAAAAGCCAATAACAACAGAACATAGGGGTCGGCAAAGCGAAACATGGGTGATACGCTACCTCGGTACGTGGTCTTTAATCCTTCTGTTCAGCCGGAGCGCTCGCCTCGATCGCGGGGCTCGTCTCTTTCACCAGCTGTCTCACAAAGCATAAGTCTTTTTCCATTTGTGACAGGGCCGCCGGTATGTCGGCGAATTTCACCGGATCACTGAATAACGCCAACGCCCTGATCCCCGATTTGTGCGATCTTTCCATTGCCATGCGCTCGACGGCGGGTAAAAGCTCTTCGGTTGTCATTTCAAGTGCGTCCACACCAAACCGGCCGGAAAGATACCCGCGCAAAATAGCGGACAATCGAAAATAAAACACTTTTTCCGTCAACCCGGATGCCGCCTCCAGACGATCAAGCGCCTCATAGGCGACTTCATCCGGCGGTCTCACGCGCTCGGGCACCTCGTTTTGCGGAGAGCGCCGTTTTCGCCGCCAGTAACACCAGGCCGCCAAAATCAGACCGGCCAGTACCAAGCCCGCCAGCACATACCACAACACCCCCGGAATCGATACCGGCAACCGCACCGGAAGGAGCGGTTTGATATCGTGAATATCCGTCATTTCCATCAGCTTCTCTTGATCTTTTCACGATATCGAAAATATAGAATCAAGGCATCGGTCACGGAGCCTGCCGTGCTGATATCGATGCAATCAATGTCCGCCCCCTTGAGAATCTCTTTGGCCTTTAGATGTTCCGCAAATTTTCCGGCTTCATACCGGCGGCGGGTGGCTTCGTGGCCCGCGTCCAGCCAAAGCGTTCGGCCGGTTTCCAGATCT
The DNA here is from genome assembly GCA_034003325.1 of Desulfobacterales bacterium. NCBI lineage: Bacteria > Pseudomonadati > Thermodesulfobacteriota > Desulfobacteria > Desulfobacterales > Desulfobacterales bacterium. Next base: position 28,694 of record JAVEYW010000023.1, on the reverse strand, counting down.
TCCACCAGCACCAGCCCGGCTTCGGGCAACCTGAAGTCACCGGGATCCGACACCAGCACCCCGATAAATTCATGCTTTTTGGCGGCAATCTTGAGCGGTTTGGCATAATCAGCGGCCAGATAATCGGAAATCAGAAAAACAAGGCCCCGTTTACGGCCGACCCGCCCCAGAAAATGCACGGCACTCTGAATATCGGTGCCGGTATGTTGCGGCTGAAAGGCGAAAATCTCCTTAATCAACCGCCAGACATGGGCCGATCCCTTTTGGGGCGGAATGTAGCGCTCCACCTGGTCGGTAAATAGAATCGCCCCCACCTTGTCGTTATTTCGAATGGCGTTAAAGGCAAGGATAGCGGCGATTTCCGCCGACATTTCCCGTTTCACGGTTTCCCCGGTTCCAAAATCGCCGGATGCGCTCATATCCACCAGCAGCATCACCCGTTGCTCCCGCTCCTCCCGGTAACGCTTGATATAAGGCCGTCCCATGCGGGCCGACACCTTCCAGTCGATGCTTTTGACGTCATCCCCCGGAGTGTATTCGCGCACCTCTTCGAATTCAATGCCGGAGCCCCGAAACACCGATTTATACTGGCCCGCCATCATGGTATTAACCCTGCGGGCGCTGCGAATATGGATTTTCTTAATTTTTTTAATGAGTTCCGGAGAAAGCATGGAAACCCCGTTTAAGGCACCGGCACGGAATCAAATACACGGCCGATGATCTGCTCGGTCGTCACATCCTCTGCTTCAGCTTCATAGGTCAAAATAATCCGGTGGCGCAGCACATCCGGAGCGATGGTTTTGATATCCTGAGGGGTCACATAAGCACGGCCCTGCAAAAAGGCGTAGGCCCGCGCGATCTGGCTCAGATAAATCGTCGCCCTGGGAGAGGCGCCGAACTGAATATAATCTGCGATGTCGATATGGTAATCACCGGGCTTTCGAGTGGCGAACACGAGATCCACCATATAATCCTTCAGCTTGTCATCCACATAGATTCTTCGGATCAGCCCGGCGATCTCATCCAACTGCGCCGGTGTAATCACCGAATGAATCTCGGCGGGCACTTCAAAGCCCACACGCTTCATAATCTCCTTTTCCTCGCTTTTGTCCGGATAATCGATCACCAGTTTGAGCATGAACCGATCTATCTGTGCTTCGGGCAGCGGATAGGTCCCCTCCTGTTCAATGGGGTTTTGGGTGGCCATCACGAGAAACGGATCCGCCAGCGGATAGGTGGCATCGCCGATGGTGACCTGGCGCTCCTGCATGGCCTCCAGCAGGGCGGACTGGACTTTGGACGGGGCTCGGTTAATTTCATCGGCCAGAATGATATTGTGAAAAATCGGGCCTTTTTTGATCGTAAACTCGCCGGTTTCAGGCCGGTAGACTTCGGTACCGATCAGGTCCGCGGGCAACAGATCCGGCGTAAACTGAATACGTTTGAAATCCGCCCGCACGGTGGCGGCCAAGGCCTTGACGGCGCTGGTTTTGGCAAGCCCCGGAACGCCTTCGATAAGAATATGGCCCTTGGAAAAAAGGCCCATCAGCAAGCCGTCCACCAATTTGCGCTGGCCTACTAAAATTTTTTCGATTTCCTGCCGGATCCGGCTCACCAGCAGGCTTGTTTGCTCCACTTCCCGTCTGATTTCTTCCATAACCACCGTTTGGACCCTCCACTGATGAATGCCGTGAAGCTTACTTACTTAGAACATAATCCGATAACATTCAAACAAATATAGCATGAGAACAGCCGATTCACTCGAAGGCGCAAACACGCGGGAAAAACCATACCGTTGCGGGCACCGCCCGTGCGACGAAAAGAAGCCGGTCGCACGGGCGGCGTTTATTTTAGCGGGTTAGTACATGTCGTCATCCGGCTCGGTATCGGAACCGGTTTTGGATTTTTTCGGTTTTTCCGTGATCATCGCCTCGGTGGTGAACATCAGCCCCGCGACCGAGGCCGCATTTTGAAGCGCAAAGCGAACCACCTTGGTGGGGTCGATCACGCCGGCCGCCACGAGATTTTCATAGGTATTGGTGTCGGCGTTAAATCCATAATCATCCTTGCCCGCCAGAACCTGGTTGATCACCACCGAGCCTTCAACCCCGGCGTTTTCGACAATCTGGCGAAGCGGCTCTTCCAGTGCCCGTTTTAAAACGGCCACCCCGTTTTTCTCGTCATCGGGAACTTTCAGGGTCTCCAATGCGCTGATACATCGAAGGAGCGCGACCCCGCCGCCGGGAACAATTCCTTCTTCAACCGCGGCACGGGTGGCATTCAAGGCATCTTCCACCCGGTACTTTTTCTCTTTCATCTCCGATTCGGTAGCCGCTCCGACGCGAACCACGGCCACGCCGCCGGAAAATTTCGCCAGCCGTTCCTTGGCCTTTTCCCGGTCATATTCCGACTCCGCCTTTTCGACGATTCGACGGATCATGCTGGTGCGGCCCTCAATAGCCTCCTTGGTGCCGGCGCCATCGATAAACACCGTATTGTCCTTATCGATTTTAACCTTCGCGCATTGCCCCAGATCCTTGAGTGTAACGCTTTCCAGTTTGACGCCGATGTCCTTGCTGATCACTTGGCCACCGGTCAATACCGCGATATCGGTCAGCATTTCCTTGCGCCGATCGCCGTATCCCGGCGCCTTGATCGCGGCTGCCTTGAGAGTGCCGCGCAGGTTGTTTACGATAAGGGCCGCCAGGGCTTCCCCCTCGACATCCTCTGCGATCACCAGCAGGGGTTTTCCGGACTTGGCCACTTTTTCCAGGGTCGGCAGCAACCCCTGAATGGCGGAAATTTTTTCCTCATGTATGAGAATGTAAGGGTTTTCCAGGACCGCTTCCATTTTTTCCTTGTCGGTCACAAAATGGGGAGAGATGTAACCGCGGTCAAACTGCATGCCTTCCACCACATCCAGGGTGGTTTCCATCCCCTTGGCGTCTTCCGAGGTGATAACGCCGTCGCGCCCCACCTTTTCCATGGCATCGGAAATGAGTTTTCCGATCATCTGATCGTTATTGGCCGAAATGGTGGCGATCTGCAGAATTTCCTTGTGGTCTTTAATCGGCTTGGAAAGCGCTTTGAGCGCCGCTACCACCGCTGCCACGGCTTTATCCAGGCCGCGCTTGAGTGCCATGGGGTTCTCACCGGCCGTCACCAGACGCTGCCCTTGGTTGTAGATGCACTGCGCCAGCAAGGTGGCGGTGGTGGTGCCGTCGCCGGCCGAATCATTGGTTTTCTTGGCCACTTCCTTGAGCATCTGCGCGCCCATGTTTTGAAATTTTTGCGCCAGATCAATGTCCTTTGCCACGGTAACGCCGTCTTTGGTCACATTGGGGGAACCAAAGGATTTTTCCAGCACCACATTTCTGCCCTTTGGCCCGAGCGTCACCTTTACGGCATTGGCCATCTTATTGATGCCGATCCGCATATGTTCCCTGGCTTCGTCACTGTAAGCGATCGATTTTGCTGCCATGCGACTTCTCCTCCTTTAATCTTCCAGAACGCCCAGTAAATCATCTTCTTTCATAAACAGATGTTCCACCCCATCAATTTTTATCTCCGTGCCGGCCCATTTTGAAAACAGCACCCGATCCCCGGCCTTTACCTCCATGGAAATACGTTTTCCGTCATCCCCCATTTTTCCAGGACCGGTGGCAACGATTTTGCCTTCCATCGGTTTTTCCTTGGCCGTATCCGGAATGATGATACCTCCGGCGGTTTTTTGTTCCCCTTCCACGCGAATTACAAGCAGTCTGTCGTTCATCGGTTTAATAACCATGTGTATTTTTCCTCCTTTTTAGGCCGTCGGCAGCGCATTATGGGCGGCGGATCAACCCCCTTTTAAGCGCTATTCGGGGGTGTTGCCCGTGCCCATGCCTTACCGTCATATAAATAAAAACATATAAAAAAAACAATATATTAGACTATCGATAAAAAATATTCTCAAATATAATAACGAATCGGGCACTGTCAAGAGAGCCGAACGGGTATATTAAGCCGGCCCGGAAACCGAGGAAGTCCCCAACAGCGACGAAAAGTCAATTGATCGTTGTGAGTGGGATAAAGGCGTTTTAAGAAATCATTCCGCTTTGCCAAATTGCCTTTCGTGTCTTTTCCAGAAATCCGCGAGATCAAAGCGGTGCTCCTGGGTACCATGACAGGCAACGGCGTAGCTGGCGCAGGTGGCGCCCATTTCAGCGGCTTTCCGAAGCGGGTTTTCCATTACCAGGCCCTTGATAAGTCCTGCGCGGTAGGCATCTCCGGCGCCCGTAGGATCTAATACCCTCTCCGCCGGTACGGCCGGTATACGGGTTTCCGCCGCACCGTCCCATACAAGAGAGCCCTGTTCTCCCAGGGTGGTGATAAGCGCGCCCGTCTTTTCCCTGAGCAGCGCCTGGGTCAGTCCCGTCGCATTTTGTATCATTTCAAGCTCGTAATCATTTGAAATAAGGATGCCCGCGCCAGTTATCATTTCGGTGAGCGCGTCCTTGCCTAAAACGGGTATCTGCTGGCCGGGATCACAGATATAAGGAATGTGAAGCGCTTTAAACCGTCGGCTGTAACCACGCATATCGTCAACGCATCCTGGGGAAATGATCCCGATGGCCCGTTGCCCTTCTGCAATCGTGACGGAATATTCGCAGGCATGTTTCATGGCGCCCGGGTTAAATCCGGTAATCTGGTTATCGGATTGATCCGTTGTGATATAGGCGCCCGCCGTAAATTCTTCCGGAATAATGCGAATGGCCTCAGTGGGGATATGGTTCTGTTTCAACCAGGCCTCATAGCGATCGAAATCCTTTCCGGCGGATCCGAGAATCAGCGGGGTCTCTTCCAGCAGCGCCAGATTGTAGGCGATATTACCGGCCGTACCACCGAATTTTTCCATCATGCCGTTTACGGTAAAGCAGACGTTTAAGATATGGATTTTATCCGGTAAAATATGATCGGAAAATTTTCCCGGAAAGTCCATAATCCGGTCATAGGCAAGGGAGCCTGAAATATAAAGCGTATACGGATGAGAGAATGGCATGCTGCTCCTTAAAGGGGGTTGACTGACGATGCCTTTTGCATGAACCAGATGGGGCATGCGCTTCGGTGTTTGCAGTACAACGCCGGGTCCGGGCATTTCATGCACTGATCACAAAGATAAATCTCGTGCTTCGTGCACCGGTAGGGGATTTGGGTATTCAAATGATAACGGCAAGATTGCATGGTCACGGACTATCAAAAAAACAAGCGCTCCGCAAGCAGGTAAAACGCCATCAGCTACCCGCTATTGGCGCCGTCCGGAATTCCCTGATGGATGACTCGACACTAACTATTTGATCACTATAGGCCATTATGCTAACAGATATCGCCATGGATGATTTTTTTCATGTCACGGATTTGATGACCGTCATCAGCTATGCCGAAGCGTTTCAGCCGCTTGGAACGGAACGAATTCCCCTCTCGGACGCCTTGGGCCGTGTGTTGGGTGAAGAGCTGGTATCCCGGGTGGATCTTCCGGATTTTGTGCGTTCGACCATGGATGGGTTTGCCGTCCGGGCGGCCTCCACCTTTGGCGCCTCCGAGGCAAACCCGGCTTATTTAACGATTGTCGGGGCCGTTCTCATGGGGGAGAGGCCCGATTTTTCCATCGGCCCCGGGGAAGCGGCAAAAATTTCCACCGGCGGCGCGTTGCCTGCCGGCGCCGACAGCGTCGTTATCATAGAACACACCGAAGCCATTGATGAATTCACGATCGAGCTTTATAAAAGCGCGGCTCCAGGTCAGCATGTCGTTCAGGTGGGGGAGGACTTTGCCGCCGGCGCCCGCGTGTTGCAACCAGGCCGGGTGCTGCGTCCTCAGGATATTGGCTTATTGGCCGCCTTGGGAAAAGATACCCTGACCGTTTATTCAAAGGCACGCATCGGTATTATTTCTACGGGTGATGAGGTGGTTCCCATTCAGGAAACCCCCGGCCCCGGCAAGATTCGGGATGTAAACGCCTATACGTTGGCGGCCATGGTGAGTGACGCCGGTGCGATTCCCATTCGCTATGGCATTGTCAAGGACGATAGCGAGCAATTATTTGAATTATGCCACCGTGCGCTGAAGACATCCGATATGTTGCTGATTTCCGGTGGAAGTTCCGTCGGCACCCGGGATTTTACCGTGGAGGTATTAAGCCGGCTTTCAAATGCGAAAATTCTGGTTCACGGCATTCCCATCAGTCCGGGCAAACCCACGATTTTGGCTCGGGCCGGGCAAATACCCATATGGGGACTTCCCGGGCATGTGGTCTCAAGCATGGTGGTCTTTAAGGCGGTCGTGAAACCCTTTATCGATCGTATTAACGGAATGATCGCTCACGGCGGCAAAGCCGCATGGCCCGTTCCGGCCCGCATGGCCCGGAATATTTCTTCCGCGCAGGGCCGTACCGACTATATCCGTGTGCGACTGATAGAAAAAGAGGATGGTTTTTGGGCGGAACCGGTTCTGGGAAAGTCCGGCCTGCTTAACACCATGATTCGGGCGGATGGGCTGGTGGCCATCGACCTGAATACGGAAGGGCTTGAAAAGGGGACCCTGGTTTCCGTGATGCCGATATGAGCGGTTTTTATCTTATGCCGACCATCTGAATTTAATACGCTATAACAGATCGTTTGAGCGCGTGATCGCGCTGAATGGGGTATGATGATGAGTTCCAAACGGAATATATACCTTCAGATGAAATCCCTGGCCGAAGCACGGGATATTTTGTTTAACCGGTTTAACGGGGTCGAGGCAAAAGGGGTTGAGATGCTGCCGGTCCCCGAGGCCGTAAGGCGCATTCTTGCCGAACCGGTAACGGCCCGGACATCCTCTCCTGGGTTTCATTCAGCCGCCATGGACGGAATCGCCGTGCGGGCGGCAAACACCTTTGGCGCGCATGAGAACGCGCCCAAAATATTCATCGCGAATCAGGATGCCTTTTACGTCAATACCGGCCATGTGCTGCCTTCGGGCACGGACGCCGTGATCATGATCGAAAATATTCAGGAACTCGAAGACGGCAAGATTCGAATCGAGGCACCGGCATTTCCCTGGCAGAATGTTCGAAAAATCGGGGAAGATATCGTGGCCACGGAGCTCTTGTTCCCCAGAAACCATCAGATAACGCCTTTTTGCATCGGGGCCTTGTTGTCCGGGGGAATTTTTTCGGTTCCGGTGCGGAAAAAACCGCTGATCGCCGTCATTCCGACCGGATCAGAATTAGTGGATTGGCGCTTCACGGACAAGAAAGAGTTAGAACCGGGCCAGGTGTTCGAAAGTAACTCCTATGTGTTGATGGCGATGGCCGAAGCCCTGGGTGCCCGAAGCAAACGATACGAAACCCGGACCGATGATATTGAAATCATTAAGGCGGCGGCGGCCGAGGCGGCGGGCGGGGAAGCGGACATGGTGCTCATTTTGGGCGGCTCTTCAGCCGGCTCCCGGGACTATGCCAAACATGTCATCAGCGAGCTGGGCGAAATTCTGCTTCACGGGGTGACCATGATGCCCGGGAAACCGATTGTCCTGGGGGTAATTGAGGGCAAACCGGTGTTCGGCATTCCCGGCTACCCGGTATCCGCCATCTTGGCTTTCGAGCAGTTTGTCGGCGCTTTGATTTGCCGCATGCTGGGCCAGCCCGAAACAGAGCGCCAACAACTTCAAGTGGAACTTTCCCGAAAGGTTGCCTCAAAACTGGGGGTGGAAGAATTTTTAAGGGTCAAGCTGGGAGAGGTGGGCGGCAGGGTCGTGGCAACACCGCTTTCAAGAGGGGCCGGTACGATTACCTCGCTGACCCGGGCGGACGGCATCATTCGCATTCCCAACCACATAGAGGGCCTCAAGGAGCAGGTGCCGGTGACGGCCGAGTTGCTTAAGCCCTTATCGCACATACGAAAAACCATTGTTTCGGTCGGCAGCCACGACAACACCCTCGATGTGCTGGCCGATGAATTGCGCGCCCGGTTTGGGGATCTAACCCTGTCTTCGAGCCATGTGGGAAGCATGGGCGGCATCATGGCGGTAAAAAAAGGGGGGTGCCACATCGCCGGAACGCATCTTCTGGACACGACCGACGGCTCTTACAATGTCTCCTATATCAAAAAGCATCTATCCGCTGTGCCGGTTCGGCTGATTCACCTGGTGCTTCGGGACCAGGGCCTCATGGTTCCCGCCGGAAACCCAAAGTCCGTTTGCGGCATAGCGGATCTTTGCCGGAAGGATATTCGGTTCATCAATCGCCAGGCCGGTTCCGGAACGCGCATTTTGCTTGATTTTAAACTGAATCAACTTCAAATATCTCCCGACCGGGTGTGTGGGTATGATAACGAGGAGTTTACCCACATGTCGGTTGCGGCCGGCATTCTCAGCGGTGCGGCCGATGTCGGTCTGGGAATTATGGCGGCGGCAAACGCGCTGGGGCTCGACTTTATTCCGGTTGTCACCGAGCAGTATGATTTAATCATTCCGGCGGCCTATTTCGACTCGGTGCCGATTCAACGACTGCTCGAAACCATCAGCGCCGATTCCTTCAAGCAACGGGTTGCGGCCCTAGGCGGTTACAACACCGAAAACACGGGCCGGGAAATAAAACTTTAAGCAATTGGTATGGTTTAGTTTTTAAGCTAAAACTTAGTACGGATCATTAGAATGGAGCTGTTTTTTTGGAACCTGTCTACGCACTTCTACTCGGTATTGTTCAAGGGCTCACGGAATTTTTACCCGTGAGCAGTTCCGGCCATCTGGTTCTCTTTCAACACCTTTTCGGTCTGACGGAACCGGAGATTTTTTTTGATATCTGTCTTCACATCGGTACGTTATTGGCTATTGTGATGGTATTTCGACGGGAGTTGGGGCATATTCTTCTCACGTTGTTCCATTCTCCCGGCCTTTTGAAGCGTACCGGTGGAGCGGGCAATTTATTTGACCAGAATGAAGACATTCGGTTGGTGACCCTGATACTCCTCGGCACGATTCCCACGGGAATTATCGGGTTGCTGCTTAAGCCGCTGGCGGAGGACCTTTTCAGCAATGTCTGGATCGTTGGGGTGATGTTGCTCATCACCGGCGGGTTGTTGTGGCTGACCCGGCGCGTTCCGGAGCAAGGGCGTCCCTTGAGAAAGATGCGCCCGAAAGATGCGCTGATCATCGGGTTGGTTCAGGGTATGGCCATCATGCCGGGTCTTTCGAGATCCGGCTCAACGATTTGTATCGCCCTGCTGATGGGGGTTGACAGGGAGACGGCGGGCCGTTACTCATTTCTGCTTTCCATTCCCGCCATTCTGGGCGCATTGGTATTGGGCCTTGATTTTTCCGTTATCGGCCACTCTTCGGCTTCAACGGGCGTGATTCTGCTCGGCACCATTGTCGCCGCCCTGGTGGGATACGCGGCGCTGATCGTCTTGTTGCGCATGATCAAGAAGGGCAGATTGTCCGTATTTGCACCCTATTGCTGGGGAATCGGGGTTGTGGCGTTGTTGCTGACCTGGTCGTGAAAAAAGGAGGGTTCGGATTGTTAACTTCAGAGATTTTCAGGCAGTATGATATCCGGGGCATTGTCGGAAAGGATATGGATGACGCCGGTGTTGTCGCGATTGGCCAAGGCGTCGGCACGTATTTGAAACGCTTGGGCCACACGCGGTTAACCGTGGGACGCGATTGCCGCGTTTCCTCTGATGCTTATCGGAACCTGCTGATCGAAGGCCTGATTTCCACCGGATGCCATATCGTCGATATCGGCATCTGCACGACGCCCATGTCCTATTTTTCAATTCGGCATCTGAAAACGGAGGGAAGCGTGATGGTGACGGCCAGTCACAACCCGCCGGAGTATAACGGGTTTAAGATCTGCCGGGGAGAGGACTCGGTCTATGGGGAGATGCTTCAGGAAATACGAAAGATTATCGATGCCGGCCGGTTCGAAACGGGCGCAGGGCGTGTTGAACCCTATGATATTTTAAATGATTACATAGAGTATATCACCGGGAACATACGCCTCTCCGCTCCGCTTCGCATCGGCGTGGATGCGGGCAATGGTACGGCAGGCGCCGTGGCGGTGCCGATTTTTAAAAAGCTGGGCTGTACGGTCCATGACATCTATTGCGATATGGACGGCACCTTTCCCCATCATGAAGCGGACCCGACCGTTGCGGGCAATATGAAAGATCTGATTGCGCTGGTGAAAGAGAAGCAACTGGATGCGGGTATTGCCTTTGACGGGGACGGGGATCGCATCGGCGTGGTGGACAAGGACGGCAGCCTGGTTTACGGGGATCAATTGTTGATTCTTTTTGCCAGGGAAATTCTTTCCCGAAAACCGGGGGCGACCATTATTTCAGAGGTCAAATGCTCTCAGACCATGTATAATGATATTAAGGATCATGGGGGCAATGCCGTCATGTATAAAACCGGCCATTCCATGATTAAAGAGAAAATGAAGGAAACCGGGGCCGAACTTGCCGGAGAAATGAGCGGTCATATCTTTTTTAAGGATCGTTATTTCGGATATGACGATGCCGTCTATGCGGCCTGCCGATTGCTTGAAATTCTGGCCGACACCAAACAGAGCCTTACCGCGCTTCTTTCGAATGTGCCGAAGACGTTCAACACCCCGGAGATTCGGGTGGATTGCCCGGATGACCAAAAATTTGACGTGGTCAGGGATGTAACAGCGCGCTTCAGGAAAGACTATGATGTCATTGACATCGACGGCGCGCGCGTGTTGATGAACGATGGCTGGGGCCTTGTTCGGGCGTCAAACACGCAGCCGGCCCTAGTGCTTAGATTTGAGGCCCGGAACGAAGCCCGTCTGGCGGAGATTCGCAGGACCGTGGAGGCTGCCTTAGAGAGCATTATGGGCGAAAGGCGATAGGCAAGAAGTTACAGGGTGTTTCCTATCGTATAGGTGATCGACAGCGGCCTTTTTTAACCTATCTCTGATAACGACTAACGGAAAAACCGACCATGTATCGCTCCTTTTACGGATTACAGCATAAGCCGTTTCAAATCTCTTCCGATCCAAAGTTTCTCTGGCTCGGGGAGCAGCATCAGGAGGCCCTGGCCATATTAAAATACGGCATCCTGGATAACCGGGGCTTTTTGTTGCTCACCGGGGATGTGGGAACCGGCAAGACCACCCTGATTAACGCCCTGGTCAACAGCCTCGGGCCGGATATTCTGGTGGCCCATATACCGGATCCCGGACTGGCAGAGATGGATTTTTTTAATTATATCGCCAGTGCCTTTCGCATGGAGGAGCAATTTGCCAGCAAGGGCGCCTTTCTGGTCCGGTTTCGCACCTTTCTTGAAAAAGCCTATACGAGCCGCAAACAGGTGTTGCTCATTGTGGATGAGGCCCAGCGCCTGGGGACGACATTGTTGGAGGAGATACGGCTGCTGTCCAATATCGAGCTACAACAGTCCAAGCTGATCAATATTTTCTTCGTGGGCCAGGATGAATTTAACGATATTTTGTCCCGGAACGAAAATCGGGCTCTTCGCCAGAGAATGACCCTCAATTATCATATCGATCCACTCAGCGAAGAAGAAACGTATCAATTCATTCGGTTCAGATTAAAAATCGCCGGTACGGAAAAGAAGATCTTTACCGCGCAGGCAGCCAGTGAAATATTCTCCTTTTCCAATGGGTATCCCAGGCTGATCAATATTCTTTGCGATCATGCCCTGTTAACCGGATATGTTAAAGGGATAACGACCCTGGATGCCGGAATCATCACGGAATGCGGCAAGGAGTTGCGGCTGCCCAAACGCAAAGCGGACAATCCCAAGCCGGCAATGCCAGTGGCGGCAGCGATCCCTGCGCCGTTGCCCGCACCCGCACCTGCACCACAAAGACACCGTTCTCCGGCATTCATCGTTTCATTTTTTCTGCTGTTTATTTTGGTGGTCGTATTCTTTTATGCGTATGAGCAAAAGGATATTTGGGCCGCGCTGCATCGGGGGATCGACCGGTTGGCATATGTTATGACCGGCGAATTGAAACAACTTGATTCCGTCCATATACCGCCTGTCGCGACGACACCGGCTTCCGAAGGAATCGCTATTTCCCCTTTGCCCGCGGAAAAAGCGCCCCCGGTGACTGCGCCTGTTGCCCCGGTTCCGGTTCCGGTTCCGTCGGATCAGACGGCAGCGACAACTGTTTCACCCACCGTGGGTTCGGTCGCACCGGTTTCACCAACTCCGGCGCACGATGCGGCAAGCGCGGCGGTGCCAGCCCAATTGCCGGCACAACGGTTGGATTCCCCGCAGCCGTCCCAAGAGGTGCCGGTTGCTGTACCCGAGATCGAATCGCCTTTAGTGGTAAGGTTTAAATTCAATGCCAATGATTTGTCGCAGGAAGCCTATGAAACACTGAACCGGTTGGCCGCCTATTTAAAAGCGATGCCGACCGCGAACATTATCATAAAAGGATATACCGATGCATACGGCAGCTACGGGTATAATCTAAGCTTGTCGAACTTTCGTGCTAATATCGTAAAGAATTATCTGGCGGGCCATGGGGTCGATGCGCTGCGTATGACGACGCTCGGCCTTGGATCCCGGGACCCGATGGATACCAATGAAACCCCGGCCGGCAGAAACGCCAATCGACGGGTGGAAATAGAAGTTCAAACCCCCTAACGGATCACTTGATTGCCCCTGAATGCCTGCCGGTCATACGCGCTTTAATGGAGGACACCACCGATGAAACTGATGGGAGATATGCTGCTTGGAAAGGAGCCGTTTTCGGAAATCGTGATGGGCAACACGGCCCTGGTTCGTGCCATGATTGAGGCCGGAACGCGGGTCGTAACCTCTTATCCGGGCTCCCCGACGCCCGAGATTGCAACGGCAATAGCGGGCATTCCCAAGGATAGCCGGCCGTTTTATTTTGAATTTTCCGTCAATGAAAAAGTGGCGACGGAAGTGGCCTACGGGGCAGCGATCAACGGGCATCTGTCCACGGTATTTTTTAAGAGTGTCGGGCTCAATGTCGCAGCCGATACCTTTGTGCAGCTCTCCCATATGAATATTATCGGCGGCATGGTGGTGGTGCTGGGGGATGATCCGGGCGCCAATTCCTCTCAAAATGAGCAGGATAATCGGCACCTTGCTCATTTGAGTTACACCCCCGTGTTAGAGCCGGCAACGCCCGCCGAAGTCTACCGGTTTTATAAAACGGCGGCGGCGCTTTCCCGGGAAAAAGCCATGCCGGTCATTTTAAGGTTAACGACGCATGTGTGCCATCAAAAGGAAAAAGTCGTGTTTGACGCATGGGCACCCTCGCTGGTTGATGACACACCAAGGTTTGATGCCAAAAACGGCCCCTATATACCGATTGCCGCCGAGTTGGTGCATCCCATGAAACGGCGGGCGCTGGAGCGGTTGAATTCCATTCAAGCCACAGCGGACACCCTGGGGGTGGACCGGTTGATTCAGCACGGGAATTCGCATCGGGGCGTCATCACCATGGGGCTTGCGTTTTTATCCCTCATGGATGTGTTGACCGGGGCCGAATCAAAACCGGATATTCTGAAACTCGGTCTGGTGCATCCCTTGCCCAGGGCGGCTATCGTTGAATTTTTGAAGTCTCACCGTGAGGTTAAGGTCCTTGAGGAACTCGATAATCTTGTGGGTAAGGAAATCAAGGGCATCGCTTATGATGAAAAAATCGATGTCAAGATTATCACCAAATTGGACCTGGAAGAATGGATCGGGGAATATACGCCGGACAAAGTCGATGGGCTGATGCGAAATACCTGGCCGGATTTACTGCCCGAAAGGCCTCCCCTGCCGGTCGAAACGGTTCCCGCCCCCTGGCGGCCGCCCCAGATGTGTCCCGGATGCGGGCATCGAAGCGCCTTTCATGCCATTCGCCAAGCGCTTAAAGAGGAGGATATCACGGTGGCCGATATCGGGTGCCACACGCTCGGTTTTCTGCCACCTCATGAAATGGGCACAGCGCTCATGTGCATGGGGGCCTCCACCAGTATCGGCGCCGGCCTGAGCCTGTTCAACACATCTCGAAAGGTGGTCGCATTCCTGGGAGACTCGACCTTTTTTCATGCGGGGATTCCCGGGGTTATCAATGCGTTATTCAATAAACACGATCTGACCCTGATTCTGATGGAAAACGGCACCACCGCAATGACCGGCCACCAGGATCATGCGGCGTGCGGCCGGAATTTCAATGATGCGACGGACCGGATACCCGTGCGCCAGGTGCTGACGGGGTTAGGCGTAAAGAAAATCTATGAAACCGACACCTATCAACAAGCACAATTGGTGGAGCTGGTGAAAACAGCGATCGGGGACGGTGGGTTCAGCGTGGTCATCGCGCGGCATCCCTGCATGTTGAAATTTACCCGGGAGCAGCGGCGCAAACCGGATTATCGGCTTCGCCAGGTGGCGATTGATCAGAACAAATGTGAGCAAATTTACGCCTGCGTGGCACAATTTGGCTGCCCCACTTTTACACGCCTTTCAGACGGAAAGGTTCAGGTCAACAAGGATCTGTGTATCGGTGACGGCTCCTGTTTGAAGACCTGCCCGACCGGTGCGATAAAGACGCCAAAGGTGGTAAGTCAGGGCTGAGTTTTGACGGCGATGAGGGAGAAAAAATATGGATCCATTCAACATATATCTGATCGGTGTGGGCGGCCAGGGCATCGGGCTGCTCAGTGAAGTGATTTTGAGGGCTGCGGATCACGCGGGCCATCCGGTAAAGGGCGTGGACACCCATGGCCTGGCCCAGCGGGGCGGTATCGTCAAGTCCCAGGTGCGAATCGGTGCCGAAGCAAACAGCCCCTTGATCATGCGAGGCGCCGCAGACCTGGTCGTGGCGCTGGAGCGGCATGAAGCTTTGCGCGGAATGAATTCGGCCCTTCGGGACAAAGGTACCCTGTTGTATTATAATACGGTCTGGCAACCCCTTGCGGTTCGCCTGAACCGGGCTGAAGAAGTTGGTGAAGAGACAATTCAAAAAGCGTGCGCGCAACGCAATATTCGGGTCATAACGGTTTTCCAGGAGGATTTAACCGATGCCCGCATGCAAAATATCGTTCTTCTCGCCCATATCGATAAGCTGAGATTGATTCCCAAAATATCAACCCCCCATTACCATAGCGCCATGTCGGATTTGATGGATGGCCGCATGCTTGAGAAAAACCGCGCGCTTTTTGACGCGCTAAGAGGATAAGAATGGAAACCTTTGATTATTACGGCGTGCTGGGGGTTTCCCCCACGGCAACCGCCAAAGAAATAAAGGATGCCTATCGAAAACTGGCATTTGAATTTCACCCGGACCGCAACGAGAAGAACCCCGAGAATGCCGAAAAGATGAAAACGATCAACGAGGCTTATGCGGTGCTCTCAAACGAACAAAAACGCAATGAATACGATGTGCTGCGTCATCAGTTCGGCGGGTCCGCCACCGGACGGTTTCGGAAAAGTTACAGCCAGCAGGATATATTCCAGGGCTCGGATGTGCAGCAGATTTTCGAGGAGGTGGCAAAAGCCTTCGGGCTTCGCGGCGTAGATGAAATTTTCAGGGATTTTTACGGGCCCGCATACCGAAAGTTTACCGTCAACAGACCGGGGGTTCGTTTCAGCGGATTCATGTTTACGGGCAGGCCAGGCAATGCGTCGTCAAATGCCTCGAAAAGCCCGTTGATCGGAAACGTTTTCGGGAAATTGCCCCGCATGGTCATAAAGCAGTTGTTCGGTGTGGGGCTGCCGCAAAACGGGGCGGATCTCTCCGATACCATTCACATCTCCGGCGAGTTGGCCGGCCAGGGGGGCCCCTATGCCTATTTTCACCGGAAACTGGCCAAAAAGCTTGTGGTAAAGATTCCGCCCGGCACACGCGATGGTCAAAAAATCAGGCTGTCGGGAATGGGCGCGGAGGGAAAGGACGGCGGCACGTCCGGTGACTTGTACCTGAAAGTAAAGGTCAAGATTCCCTGGCAGCAAAAGATCAAGCGGCTGCTCGGTGGCGGGCGGTATGGTCTTACGCGAAAGTGGTAATCGAAATAGGGACTTCCCACCGGTCTTCTTTCATGGCGAATAGGGCCAGCGGGGGGGGGTATGGGTAGAAGACAAACAGCCAAGGGCAGTTACTGCCCTTGGCTGCGGTATGAGTGGCGTCCCCAAGGGGATTTGAACCCCTGTTGCCGGCGTGAAAGGGCCTTGGCACCACCCAGCCAACAAAGCATTTCAACGTGTTAGCCCCTCACAGAGAAACAAAAACCCCCCTTTGTACATGACATTTTGTATCCGCTTTTGTATCCGTAGCTTCGCGCTTTTTAAATATTCAGATGCAGTTGCCCTGCCATTTTCCAACAATGTCCTCAGATTTTCAATAACATCCTTTTCCGAACTTATTACAGAAATTTGAGATTTATATCAAATTGAAATTAAACCCTTATGCACTTAAATAATTAAGGAGGCAGAACCATGAAAAATGTTGTCAATTTTCCAAAGCCGAAGCGGAGTAAGCCGCGCCTTGTCGATTGGGCTCGGATCGAAGCTTTACGACAACAGCAGTATGCCCAGATTCCGGCAAAAGCAGTTGCGATCATCAGACGAATCCATCAGATTGAATACGGTTGCGAGGAAAGGACTGAATGGAACGTGGAAATCAATTTCGAGCCAGGCCCATACCCTCCCGAAACTATCGAGTCCTCGCTGAAGCAAACAGACATCATCTGGGTTCTGGACCTTTTGGATCGTTTCGGTGGCGAGCTGATCTGCGGTGAAGAGTTCTGCACGATTTGCCGGCCGCAGATAAGATTACCCGCATTTTGGATTAAAAGGGTAGATCCGGAAATTTTATTGGGGATGGACGCCAATTCCGCGTTTCTCTTCGATCATTATTTCGAAGCCCGGAACTATTGGCGTATTTTGGGAAAAAAGCTGCCTGATTCCGACCTGATAATGATAAATATCCGATTTTTGGCTGACGATGGGAGACGCTATATTGGATTCGCAGACAGCAGAACTTTTTCACTTTTGTTGGACCGAATTGAGGAGGGAACCTCTATCGAGAAAGCCCTCCAGCTCGATCAAATTTGCTGACAGATGCTATTAGATTCTTGCTTCGCACAGATAACCGTCGCAACAAATAAAACGGGTTGATTATGTCCTTACAGCATTAACCCGACGTAGGAAATTTTATTGAAGGGAAGTGGCCGACCGGGAAACCAGTTGGCTTTTTTTATTTTTAACTCATGAGAATTTATTGGGAGGTCACAATGAAAAAAACTGTATCTAAAGCATCCAGAATGATACGTGATGCGAGGGTCAAAAAGGGTTGGACCCAATTGCAGATCGGGAAAATGATGGGGCACAACTACGGCAATTTCATAGGAATGATTGAAAGCGGCGCTTCGCAGGTGCCATTTGATATGATCCCACAATTATGCTCTCTGCTTGATTTGGATCCGAAAAAATTGTTGAGAGAGGTGATGCTCTGCCGGCATCCGGAATTGGCTAAATATTTGTAACGTCTTGGGGCGGAACTGAAGATTGTTCCGCCCCGCCAATTATAACAGTTCTTCCCAACCCATTAATTTCTTGCGAGGCTATGCCATTGTATCTTGCTGATTGTCTTAAAAAATCAAGACTATCAAGACTATCAGTTGTAATCTGGACAATTCTGCTGATATGGTAATAGCAAGACTGTGGCAAGCATGTTGGCCTTGTTCAGGTGCAACAAAAGCCTATGATACCATCTGAATTGTTAACTGTTTCAACATTCAAGAATTATGCAAGTAAGTTTGAGTGCCCATATTCCAAAAACGGTGTAGGCCACCACATGATTTGGGTAATCCCGCCACATGATTTGGGTAATTCCTAATTTTCCATAAACACCCATAATCGTGGATATTAGCAAAATTTAGCCAATTTTGGAAATGTCCACCAGTTTTGGAATCCACTCGATAAATTCGCGGAACCAGACAGCCGGGGTCTTTTTATCAGTGCCATCACAGAATTGAATAGGCACATCGGCTGGCAATTGTTCCATAAACATGGCAAGGCCGCCCGATACCCAAGAAGGGGCGAGTTTCCCCGCTTTAACACCGGCCTCGCAAAATGATTTGACACCTTCTTCCCTGGCGGTCTTCTTACGGACCGCCTCAGCCTTGGCGAACTCGCCCAGAACCTTTATTCTCGCCTGAAATTTGGCTTCCGCGATATCGGCAGCGGTAAACATTCTGTGTTCCAGGTTGGCCGAATTTACCGCGTGGGGGCTATGATCGATATCTTCGACCTTATCGAACGAAACAATAGCTTCACCACCTTCACCAAACTCAGGCAGCGGAGCAAGCCCCTTCACAGCCGGTGCCCTACCACCCAAAAACCCGACATGAAGCAAGCGCCCGTCAGGGTGAAACGCCGCGCTACGATTGGTGTACAATTTCCCGTTGACCCACCCCCGGAGCGCTTCCACCGGCGCAACATCGGCCAACAATAGCTTGACGCCCCCCTTGATCACGGACTTGACACGGTTGACCCACCCGTATGCCGGTTTGTTGTCGCGGGGATGTCCCAGCACCAGCGGGGGGAGGTTTTTTTCATCAAATAAGTCCACAGCCGCATCTATCAATTGATCTCCGTCATGCTCTCGGCCAAAGCCGTCAGTCTGGCGTCCGCCCTTAAAGATCTCAATCCACATACTCACCCTCCTTATAACGTCCTGTAAGACCCACTTTACCGTGGGTTAAGTGCATATTTGCGGTGAAAGGTGTCGTTCCTTCTCAAATAATCCTCCAGCTCATCGAACGTAACCCGCCTCTCACGTCCGAACATATAGCTGCCAAGACTGTCCGGGCGCAGGGGTGAACCTGTTTCCGGGTCCTTTTCGTAGCGATCCAGAAGTGACCAAAAAAGCCGGGTGCTACACCCCAGCACCGCACACACCTCAGACCGGCGATAACTCGCCCGGACGGGCAACCCGGCTTTGTTAAGCATTCCCCTCAATCTTTCTTCGGTGTTTATATTTGGGGTTTTCATAACCTGTTTTTTTTCTTAGGGCTTCTTTAAAAGCTTATCAAGCTTCATATTTATTTGCGACAAAGAGTCAGAAATTCTAACCAAAAACTCTTTGTCGGCGGAATGCTTTTTTTTACCAATCCTCGATATGGTGGACCTTGGAAGGCCGCTAATAGCTTGTATTACAGCTATTTTAACACCATTTGTTCTTAGTTTTCCAATCAAATCGGCTCTAAATTCTTTATAAAGCGTATCTTTTGTTAAGATGAGGCGATCGGTTTCCGATAATGAATCTAACACTGCTTTAGCTTCTTCGTTTATCATGTCAAGGCCCTTTTTAAAGGTAGCGGGGGGCGACGCCGCAAGGAGTACCGCACCGGGGACCGCTACACTATCCCTGCTGAACCATAGTTTTTAGTGAATATGCGCAGGTTATATCTCGCCTATGGTCCGGCAATTCTCGGCAAGATAAAGTCGGAAAAAATTCTTAAAAACCTTTATATTCTTCTTCGGCTTCAACTTTCATCATCATTGTTTTCTACAACCGGGTTAGTAACCCCAGAATTAACGGCTTCCTTTCTTGCTTTTTCAAGACCAGACTTTATGGTGTTCTTCAGCTTTGCAATCTTTAAGTCAATTTCTACAAGCTTTTTGTCCCGTTCTTTTGCGCTGATAACGCCTTCCGGAATCAGATTCAAACTCTCATCTAAATCTTTTTCGGATAGTATCAAATAAAGCAAATAATGAGATTCATAATCCTTGAAAAGATTAAACCTCTCCGGAAAGGGTGCAATGTTTTTACTGTGACATTTTTTAAAATGCTCAGAGAGTCGGCCAATAGCAACATCCCGATTAGCCATAAACACCCTTTTCATTTCTACTGCCCACTCATTTTTTGATAAAGACATTTCCATAAGTTCGAAGCGCTGATCTTGCAAATCTCGTAATTGCTTTTCAAGCTCAGCGTATTTTTTTTTCAGGATATCCGCAGCGATCGCCGCTATTTCGTTACTCTTAGCATCAAAATCAATTATGTCGTTGTTTTTTTCGATACGAAATTTCTTTCTTTCTTCCTGGCTTATAATCATGGTCGGCCTCCAATTTAAAAATAAAGATTACTATTAATAGATCTTGACAATTGACGCTTGTACTCATGGCCTATTAATTTGGATCAAATAACAAAAATGGGGATTGCGGCTATAATGCAATCCCCATTTTGCGGCCCCATTATTAATTCGCTCCGGCAGGGCATTGGGGTAATGCCTTTTCGGTTGGCCGACCTATCCGGAGCAAGTTACTGTTTAATTCTTATTCAAGTTTTGTTCTCATTCTAATAACTTGCTCAATGATTGGAGAAGCTCTATTTCTTTCGCACAGTTACTTTTACTCATAATACCGATGTGTTTTTTCAGCTTACCTGACATCTCCCTAATCTCATCGCCCCAGTAATCAATCTTGCCGCCCGCCTGAAGATTTTTCAGGACAAACTCCGCACGGTAAACGACATACGCATGGCTTCCCTTATATTTTTCTACTGCTTCTTCGATAACCTTGTCCTGGGCTTCTTTCAAATCCAAGATAAACGTACCTAAATCAATATTAAAATCGTTAATCCCAAACACATCGCTATCCGCATAAATAAGCAGATTGGCGATAACGCCAAGCTTTTTCCCATGCTCTTCAAGTGCCTCCTCAATCTCCTGGGCAATTTTCGCGGAAGCAACGACAACATCGTCACTTGGAGCATTTGTTAATGTGTTTTCCAACATCACGCACATCTCCTTCTTTTTTGATGATAAATTAAGGCAACAATCAGCTTTTGAAGCTGGTCGGGTTTCAACCATCGCACCTTTTTCACGCCAAACATGTTCCGTGCCATTCCATCCGCATACGCCCATGGATATTTCAGATCGGCAAGGATAGCCCCGATTTTGGAAAGCTGTGGAGCCCTGTCTTCTGAAGGCTTTATATGCATACCGGATGCCCTTGCGGATTTATGGACGAAACTGACCCCCATCCTTTTTAAGTGAATCAAAACAGCTTTGCGGCCCGCCTCATCCAAATCCCTGGCGCTTCCGCTCTCAGCTTGGCCAACATCCTTGATAATTTTTCGGTAAAACTTGTCATCAAAACCGAGTTGCTTTTTTCCGATATGGATCAATGCCAACTCGCGCCTTCTCGGATCTGTTTTTTTTGCTTCTTCCGACTTCATCGTTTCCCCCTCAGTTTTCGAAAAATGTTAAAAATCGATGAGAGGCGTTTAAACAGACTTTTTCGATAGACCCCATGCAATGGGATACCCCAAAACCTTTTGAACGGTTTTGAGCGGAGTTAAACGGGTTTTGAACACCCATAGGGGCCATTTTGGATAATGCCTTGTCAATGTTCAAACACCTCCACCGTTATGACGCCCTGCATTATCCCCCGCATCACCGGAAAGGTCGCACCATGCGGCCTTGATAATGCTTTCGTCTATTTCTCTCCCTGCCCCTGCCGATATCACCACTGCAAGCCGTAGCGTTTTAACAACGCCTCGCAATCCGCCCGGCTTCCTTCCTATTTCCAAAACGGCCTGTTGTGCTTTTCCATTTTCAACGCCAAACGCCCCGGCGATGCCAAAAATATCGCCCTTTACCGGCTTGATTATTTTCAACCGCTTTCCGATCCTCGAAAAAAGCTGAGCAAAGGTTGCCGTCCTTGCGCCACCGGTAAGCCTGGCATAAACAGATTCGTTTCCGCACAACACAACGCCTATCCCGGTAGCATCATGAATTGACCGGATTACTTCAATAGCTGATGGGAGAAGGTGTTGCGCTTCATCAATTACCAAAAGACCGTTGGTGTCTCTTACTCTTCTTATGATCTCACGAAGAAGCCTCGCGGACCTTCCGGAGACTCCTTTCATATCCAATGCGAAAGCGATTTCTTCAAGACATGGAGAAACCCCGGCGTGGGCCGGGGTCATAACGCAAACCCATACATTCGGGTTTTTTTCCTCATAATGCTTCAGCGTATAGGTTTTACCAACTCCCGAAGCGCCATAAATGACGCCTATATCTCCGGCATGATGAGCATATTGCAAAACTTCAAGTACCCTTTCAGACGTGGGAAGACTAATCCATTCCGGAATGGGCAAAAATGATCGTTTTTGTTGCGCCCGCTTCTGGCTTGATAAAAGCCATTTTTCAAGCTTATCCTCGACGGACGATGTGTCCCCGGCATACGATCCTTTTAAATATCCGGATATGGCCGATGCCGATATGCCAGATTCCCTGGCGATCTGGTTTTGTGAAACGCTCTGTTCATCCATGAGCCGCTTCACTTTATCTTTTGTTGACAGTACTTCCGTCATGGGGTAGACTCCTTCTGTGTTTAACCAGCTTGGTTACAAAATTGGCTGATGAGAGTGGACAGACTCTCATCAGCCAAAGCTTTTGGGTGGCCATAAGAATAGTTACCAAGCTTCTCTTTTCCCCTGGCATCCAGGCTAAGCGCTTTGCGGCATCGCTTACACGTTACCTTTCCGCCATCCGTGGTTGCATGAATATCGCTGAAATTGCGGTTGCCGCCTATTGCCCCGATCATGCACGCCGGCAATTTCGATTTTTCAGGGTGTAGCGCGTAATTGAAATGGATCGCTTTCACGTCATCACCTCCTTATCCCAGTTCACTTTTTTCTTGTTCGTGAAATTCTTTGAAACCAATTTTGAAATATTCACGGGCTTGTTCCGGCGATATATCGGACCCCACCGCCATCTTAAATTCAGGTTGAATAACTGTTGAAATCGGCGCTTCCGGTGGATCGACGTCCGGCAATAGGTTTGCCGCTTCGATTGCTGTCATGGAACATTCAGCCTTGAGTTGTTCTTTTACCGCCCGTTTGAAACGGTTGCGTTGACGGTTATGTTCCCTTGCGGCCTGACTGTCATTGAATCCGGCAGCCTGAACACAATCAGCCTTTCCGATAAAAAGGCCTTCAAGGGTTTCAACGAAAACGCTTCCATGAAGGTTATCCGGATCGAATCGGGCAACTACTTTTGATCCGGCATATTGGGCCAATTCGTCACAATAATATCGGTTGTTCAAAAACGTTATGCTTCCGTCCTGGCGGGATGCCATGACGCCCTCAGCCGCAAGCAACCATAAACGGCGCTGTTCTTCGGTGCCTTTTCGGATAACCGACTTGGTATAGGATTCGCTAAAGACATTATCGAAGCTTCGACCGGCGCAAACTTTTGACCGGCGACCCTGCCTGGCGTTATCGTGGATGATCTCCTGATCCAGAACTTTGAGAAAATCTTCCAGTGGGATCGCTTTTGATCCGTAGTTTTCCGGTTTCGCATCCGGCTTGTTACCGGTGTAGGCCCCGGCAAACCGTGGGTGTTTGGCGGTTCTGTCGCACTTGTCGCGGAAATCTCGCTCAATGGGTTTTGCCTGGCCATGATAGACCGTGCACCAATGAATGGCGATGGCGAGTTGGACCATAATCCCAATGGGATCTTCCGCCTTTATTTTAAACCTGTATCGATTCGGAAGCCCGCCGGTCAACCATTTCGAAGCGAAACCGCGCCCGTTATCTAAATAGGCTTCTTCTGGTATCCCATACTTTTCAACGACATCCCCGAATGCGAGCCGGATGGTGTCCGTATTCTCCGTTTTCGCCACTCGCCAGCTCAAGGTCTTTCCGGAATATACATCTTGAAAAGACACCATGACCGGGCGGCATATTTCGCCATCGGGAAACCGAACAAAAACGTCAAACTTGTGCCCATCGGCATTGACGGCCTGAAGCGCATGGAAAACGCTCCTATCTCTTTCTTGTGCCGGGTAGGACCGGCTCAAGGCTTCCTCGCCCTCTCGCGCCAGAACCAAAACAGACCGGTTGATCTCGCGTTTAAGCTTTCGCATGAAGGTTTTAATTGAAGGAAGATCACCCCATCCATTATATGTCGATGCCCGGCAGGTTCTATCGTAAACGGATTGTGCCGATGGTTTTTCAACCCGGAGATAGTCCGCCTTGAAATACATCCATGCTTGTGGCGGTATATCCGCTTCCACCTGGCACCCCTGATGATCCGGAAGTAACGCCGGAAGCCAGTCCGACCGGTGCAGCCCCTTTACTCGGCCAAGCCAGCGGTCAAGGGTCTTTGGGCTTTTGCCGGTAGCCTCGGAAACCGATGTTATGGCTTCGCCCTTATTCATCCCTTGGGATATCCGCGTATGGACAGCCAGAACGGCATGAAGCCTTTTCTCGGCGATTTTCTTTACCCTATTGGGCTTACTCCCGTATAACTTCCAAAGCGCTTCACTCTTTAATTGTTCCTTCTTTTTAGATATGGCCAAACGCCCTTCAACGGGGTTTGAATGGTGTTTCAAAAGGAAATGTGCCTGGGTGACTTCCGGAAGAGAGCAGATATCGACTTCACGGCCTCCTCCTCGGCCTTTGTGGGGTCTGGTTGGTAATGCCTGACGTTTTATAAATTTATCAATACCGCTCTTTGTTCCTGGTAAACCAGGAAGCCCCACAAGTTCGGAGGGCTTAACCCACCTATTTCCCAATTCCATCAAAGCTTACCTCGGGTGAAATGTTCCGCGGCTGTTTGTTCAAGCTGCCGTTTTTTCTTTGACCTGGCTTTGTCCTCAAGAAGCATGACCCCGTATTCGTAGGCGGCTTTACCGTTGATATCTATAGCGTCATATTCAGGCTGAAGGGCGGCCCGTATGATATTTAAATCCCCGGTGATCAAGGTTAAGGCTTTAACGAACTCAAGAGGAAAACGGCGGTTCTGTTTTTCATCTGACAGGGCATTGTTAAGGGCATGAACCGAAAATTCTTCACCGACAAGTCTTGATAGCTCAGCTGCGATATCCTCACGGTCCAGTGGGCAATTTTTGACAGCCGTTTTAATGGCCTCTGTCACAGCTTCCTTTGTCCGCATTGATCCAGCCCTAAAAAGGGACGTCCTTGATTTGGACATTGGAAGGTGTAATTGGATAGGTTTCGCGCCCATTTTTCGGCCTCATTTAGACATTGACGGCATATAATATCTATAATACAAACCCATCATTGATCTTGTTTTGGCCACAAGTGGCTCTCAGTTTTTCCAAGAGCAAGCGCAATCCGTTCACGAAGAACATAGCTTTTGTACCGTCCCGCTAAGACATTGCTAACGTGGGGTTCGGTTCGGCCAAGAATCTTGCTAAGTTTTCTTATGTTTAAATCTCTTTCGGCAAGGGCTATGCGTTGAAATTTATTCATTTTAACCTCATCGTTTGGCGCATATTACAAGATGTTTAATATGCATCATGCATATTTAGTGGTCTTATGTCAATAAAAAAAATGCACAGTGAATATTTGTTCGACGATAAAGTGGGGGATAGGATTAAAGCCATAAGAAAATCCACCTTCCCATCCCAAAAAGCTTTTGCTGATTATTTCGGGATAAACCAAGGTCACCTATCAAAAATTGAACGGGGGGTCATCAAACCCTCACCTGTAATCATTAGATCGATCTGCTTTGCTTTTGGAAAGAATGCAGAATGGTTGGCTTCTGGGCAAGGTATAGAGCACAGCGCATCTATTACAGACGATGAAATGTATCAGATTATGGATAACGCAGAAGATTTGTCTCGTGACCAGATTTTGTCACTGCTTGAAAAGACAGAACACATACTTAGAAAGGTTATAAGCAACATCGGCACCGTTCATTTGTCACGCTTCATCCTTAATAAAAACGATATCGACTTAATGACCGCCAAAAAAAGGATAGAAAACGCAGCAACCTACTTAAAAGACTCCATAGGTGAACTTGCGGTTAAATAACATAAAGTCTAACATGCCGGGGTTGGTGGGATATGACCATCAATAATGAACGATATTGACAGTATTTTAAAGGAAATCGAAGCAACCATCAGTTTGTATACGTGATAGGGTAAAAAACTGTCCGACCTTTACCGGGTAAAATATTAAACTTTTCATCGATTGCATGTTCTATAATTACAGACTGATATATTTAAGGTCGGACAAAAAATATAAACCTCGGACAAATTCCGACCTTATTATTTCTGAAGGTCGGACTGTAATAACCCTTAGAACGGTTTGCAAACTAGTTTTTTTACAGTGTTAAACAGGGGTTAAACGGTTCTTGAAGATAATAGGTGAGGATTTTCAAATCATCATCGCATTTGGCGGAAATTTGAAAAAATGGTTTTTTTCGTCAAATCATAAATTGAACCAAACGGTTTTAAAAACCGCCCTTTCGTTGTCGTTTAACTTCCTATAAAAAAAAAGAAAAGTCCCACCACATCCCGTCAAATACCACCTAATCCCGCCCACCCCACCCCACCCCATTTCACCTGCCCGCTCTCAAACGGGTTAGGACATGATAAGGTTTTATTCTTTCATTTTTTGGAATGTATGGCATAAGGATTCTTAATATACGAAAACTCAAGGGGTTCGTATTATGAATAATCCAATCCTCGGAATGGCTTCACAAAAGATGCCTGTTAAAAAGCCAGGGCTTTCATTGGTTCCAGTTGCCAAACCGAAGCTATTAGATCAACTTCGAGATGCCCTAAGATCACGCCATTACCGTCACCGAACCGAGCAGACTTATTGCCAATGGGTTAAGCGCTACATCCATTTTCACAATGTCCGCCATCCCGCCGAGATGGCCGAACCGGAAATTAACGCCTTCCTGACCCATCTGGCAGTCAAGGAAAAGGTCGCCGCTTCGACGCAGAATCAGGCGCTTTCCGCCATTCTTTTTCTTTATCGTCACGTCCTTGGCCGGGAAGTGGGCGATTTGGGTCAAGTCATCCGTGCCCGCAAGCCTTCTTGCCTGCCCGTCGTGTTTACCCAGGTGAAGTCAAAGCCGTACTGGAGAATCTTTCCGGTAACAAGTCGCTGATGGCCTCGTTGATATATGGCGCTGGGCCGCGTTTGATGGAGTGCCTTCGACTGCGCGTGCAGGATATCGATTATTCCCGCAATGAAATTTTGGTCAGGGACGGCAAAGGCGCGAAGGATCGAATAACCATGCTGCCCGAGTCGCTCAAAGCCCCGTTTCAGGGGCATCTCAGAGTTGTCAAAGAGGTTCATGAAAAGGACTTGGCTGACGGGTGGGGCGGTGTGCCGATACCCAAAGCACTAGACCGCAAGTATCCCAATGCCCCAAAGGAATGGCGGTGGCAATGGGTATTTCCCCAGGAAAACCGATGACACAATGCCAAGACCGGCGAAGAGGGACGGCATCACGTCGATAAGTCGCTTGTCCAGAAGGCGGTACGTATGGCGGTAACAAGGGCCGGTCTGATAAAGCGGGCGACCTGCCACACTTTCCGGCATTCCTACGCCACCCATTTGCTTGAAGGAGGTTACGACATCCGAACGGTCCAGGAACTAATGGGGCACAAGGATGTCAAGACGACCATGATTTACACACATGTCCTGAAACGTGGGCCATCAGGGGTACGGAGCCCTATGGACGGACTTTGACAGGTGTTATATGCTGATCCGCATAACATGCCGAGCTAAATGGACCAACAAACGGAAATAGTATGGATCTCAATGGTTTAAGTCATCTTTTGCAAAGTTCCCGAAGGTGTCTTATAGGGACAAAAGAGAGAAACCCGGCATTTTATACGGGTCCATCTAATTATTGTTAGCACCCCCACATGCGCTAAACGCACCTGCGCATTCAAGACGAAACTTGCGAATTTGAAATTCTTGTTTCATAGGAGGGTGCAATAAAAATAATGAGGAAATTAAAATGAAAGAGGAGATTATGTACAACCAAAACAGTATATTAATTGTAGCTTTACTATTTATAGCCATACTTATTGCGTATGAAATATTTTTTCGTATAGGAAAGTTTTATCAAAATAAAACTGATCACGAAGTTAAGTCTCAGACTTCAGCTATTCAAACAGGTATTCTTGGTCTTTTAGCTCTTCTATTGGGATTTACATTTAACATGGCACTGCAACGATTTGACAATAGGAGTCACGCAGTAATTAAAGAAGCCAACGCAATTGGGACTGCATTATTAAGGACAAAGCTATTACCTAAACCATACGAATCAACAACATATAGCTTATTACAAAAATATATCGATTTAAGAATAGAAATTAGTTCTGTGGATTTAACGATGAAAACTCAACGTAAATCGATAAATGATAAGACCGATGAAATTCAAAACCAAATATGGGATCAATCAATAAAAGCGGCAGAAATTGACCCAAGACCAGTAACTACAGGATACTTTATTACATCCCTGAATGACTTAATTGATGCCAGAGGTGAGAGAAATGCCCTTTTACAAAGGCATGTTCCAGAAGTAATTCTCTTCTTACTATTTATTATTTTTATAATTGGTGGAGCCATGATGGGCTATACCAGCGGACTGGGCCTAAAGCGAGCCTATATACCAACAGTAATATTTTCCTTATTGCTAGTTTTAGTTGTATTCATCATTCTCGATTTAGACCGCCCTAAAAGAGGTTTGATAATGGTTAAACAAGACAGCCTGATAGAATTAAAAAGTATACGACCCTAACATCTATATGGCCGAGGAAGTCAAGAGAAAATAATACCCCCTTAGAATCGGATTTAGATTTTCTTTTCTTCCGTTCTTCACTGATGAAATACAAGGCCTAAGCAACAGGACCGGCATTTGGCT
>JAVEYW010000022.1 GCA_034003325.1 Desulfobacterales bacterium | reverse complement strand
TCTTCGCAGACGCAAAGCGCCCGTTCGGGGGAATGAAAAAGTGGAATCCACTGGTTTCAATAAGCAACATCCCGAAAAAACGCCGGGTAAACCCGCTGTGGCTAAAGTTTAATCCCTTTACCGTGACGGCTTTGAGGGCTCACCATGGGCAAGCATTGCCCATGGTGAGTATTACCGCTACGTGATAGTTGTTTTTTCCCCGGCGCAGGGCAAAGATATAGCCAATCCAAATTATAGACTTTGCATTTGTTTTGAGTATCGTCATGACAATTTTTCCATGACCCGGGTCATCTCGTCGATGGTGAGTGAGCAACCCCTGGCTTCGCCGGCCTCGGCCCTGCCGAGGATTTCAAAGCCGCCATTCAGCATTCGGCCCACATCATCGGTTTGAATGGCTATAATATGTCCCCGGTTGGCCAGGTCCAGATGCTTTAAAAGACCCGTTTCACCTTCAGGCAGGGGCAAAAGCGTGTCCGGGTCTACCACTTCGGTACGGGTCCAGGGTGGGTTGCATTTGACCGTTGATCCTGTTGCGCCGGAATGGGTGTTTTTGATGGTGTTATCATAAAACTGGGAGGATATTTCGGTCATTCCCAGTAGGTTCACGCATCGATTCCGGGAAAGTCCCAGGAATTTCCGGCACATGTCCAGAAATTCCCCACGGGTGACCGCCCGGCTTTTTCCCTTGAATCCGCCGGCATCCAGGCATCTCGATCCTTGCGGCAACTTGAATTTATAACCATTTACTGCGCAGAAATCAAAAAAATTGACAAATCCGAAAGAACCGCCGCAAAGGGTGACTGGTGCTTCCCTGCGTTGGCACTCATTCAATGCGTTGATAAACGCTTTGACATCAAATCCTTTTTCATTGACCAGAAATCGGCTGCCCGGCCCGCCGAAGTGCTCGATCAATCGATTCATGCCGTAAGCCATCACCATGTTGGGTGCCAACTCGGGGCTGGGTGCGATGACCATCAGTTGGGTGTGAACACCGTCCGGAAATAAAAAAGCGGCGGCGGCTGTTTTGATCGTCGCATCCATGAGCCGCAACCCACCGGCATCATAACGGACCCGGCCGCGTTCCGCCGGGTTTGAGGTGCCGCTGGTCATAAACACCCGATTCGCTTTATCCGGCAAAATACAAAGATCCGCCACCTTGAAAACCGCCGTGGGGACCGCCGGAATCTCCTGCCAGGAAAAAACCTTTTCAGGGGTGGCGCCGCGCTTGCCACAATATTTCCGGTATAGGGGGATATGCGCATATTGAAGGGCAAAAACATCAAGGGATAGTTGGTTAAACCTCTCCTCGCCTGGATCGGTCACGCCGCTTTGAATAAAATCAAGAATCCGTCTGTCGAGATCGTCTATTTTTTTTAGCAGCTCGGTCATACGGCCGCCTTATGCATCGTCATTCTCTTTTTCCTGAAAATCATAAAAGGGTTCAGCGTGTCTATCAGCAGTAACCGTTTTTCAACAAGCGTCAGCCGCTTTTATTTACCGAGGTTGGATTTAAATCGCAATGGGGCTGCCATTTATTAAATGGGTTATCAACCTGGTTATTGACACAGGACACCCCTTTTTGCCATACTCCGGCCTTTGAAAAACAAAACATCCAATCTTTTCATGAATTCACAGAGGAAAGTGTTTGTTATGCGCCATACCATCGAGATTAAAGTTAGGGGATATCATCTGGATGCTTTTTCTCATGTCAACAACGCCCGCTATTTGGAGTTTTTAGAGGAGGGGAGATGGGCTGCGTTTGAAAAATCGGTGGATTTGATAAAATTAGGCCGCGATGGGTATGCGTTTACCATTGTTAATATTAACATCAGCTATCGCCGCGCTGCATTGCTGAACGAGGTGCTGACCATCGAAACGGAAATAACCCAATTTGGAAAACGCCGTGCCGTGATTCACCAGGTAATCAAACTCAAGGGAACTGCCACGGTGGTGGCGGATGCCGATATCACCTTTGTGATGTTTGATACCCGAAAACAGAAGACGGCCATTTTGGAAGGCGAGATTCTCGAAACGCTGAAAATCGTTTGAGCTTGCCTAAATTCGCTGTTCCCAGCCAATGACGGCTGATTGTGCTCATGGGTGCCATTCAGCGCGCTTTGATCGGCAGTGAATAATTGTGTGACCAATCGTGTTCCATGAGATAAGGTAATTTTGCGATTGACAAGAGGAGCCGACTGCTTAATGGTTCGATGTCATTAAAAGCGGCAGATTGATTGATCGGCTGGGCTATAACAATCGAACTGTTTGAATTTGAAAAAGATAAGTATAAGTAAATCCCCCGATACTTCGCTCACCACTCCGCCGACCGGCATGTCGGAAGCCGCGATCATCTGGGTGGTCTCCGTCAGCCAGTTTCTGACCCCTTATATGCTTTCATCCGTGGGGGTGGCCCTGCCGTCCATTGGCCGGGAATTTTCAGCCGGGGCCGTTGCCCTGGGCCTGGTGGAAGTGCTTTACATGTTGTCCGGATCGATGCTGTTGTTGCCCATGGGGCGCTTTTCGGATATTTATGGCCGCAAGAAACTGTTTGCCGCAGGAATGGTGGTGATGGCCCTTTGCAACATCATCCTGCCGATGGTACCGACTATCCGCATTTTTATCATTTTCCGGTTCATTCAGGGAATCGGCGCCTCCATGATCATCTCCACCAGCCTGGCGATTCTCACC
The DNA here is from genome assembly GCA_034003325.1 of Desulfobacterales bacterium. Lineage (NCBI taxonomy): Bacteria > Pseudomonadati > Thermodesulfobacteriota > Desulfobacteria > Desulfobacterales > Desulfobacterales bacterium. Next base: position 61,312 of record JAVEYW010000022.1, on the reverse strand, counting down.
TCTTCGATTCCCACGGCGAAGTGGGGCAGGGCCTTGGGGTTTGTGGTGGGCAGCACCTATCTTGGTCTTTCGGCTGGCCCGAGTATCGCCGGTCTGATGATCACCCATCTGGGGTGGCGCTGGGTGTTTTACATCGCCATTCCAGCCCAGGTCATGGCGCTGTCCCTGACTCTGTGGAAGTTGCGTGAGGAGGGGAAAAACGCAGCAAATGAGAGATTTGACTGGTCCGGTGCCCTGACTTACATGACCGCGTTGCCCTGCCTGATACTGGGAATGAGCTATTGGAAGGAATGGGCCGGCGCCAAATGGGCTGCCGGTTGCGGCGCCATACTCCTGCTGATGTTTATTCGACATGAACTGCGTGTCTCATCCCCTTTGGTGAGCATTCGGTCCATCATTCGGAACCGGACCTTTGCCTTCAGCAATCTGGCCACCTTTCTTAACTATACTGCTGCGTCCGGCACCGCCTTTTATTTCAGCCTCTATCTGCAATCCGTTAGAGGGCTTTCCCCGCAAGCCACCGGATTTGTAATGGTGGTTCAGCCCATTATGATGGCGGTTACCTCCCTTGTCGCCGGTCGGCTTTCCGATCGATATGCACCGGCCAAAATTGCCACTTTGGGGGTTAGCCTGTGCACGATGGGGCTTTTGATAGCCGCGTTCATCGCTCAGGCATCTTCGCTCTGCATGGTTCTTGGTGTGCTGATGCTTCTCGGTTTCGGCTTTGGTATTTTTTCCAGCCCCAACACGGCCGTCATCATGTCAAGCGTTCAGGCCAGGGATTACGGTATGGCGTCGAGCATGGCGGCCACCATGCGATCCATGGGTATGTTGGTCAGCATGACGATTGTTACCTTCGTCCTTTCCCATTTCATGGGGAAACAACCGGTAACGGTTCAGACCAGCGGCGATTTTATGACCAGTATGGGAACGACCTTCATTATATTCGGCATTCTGAGCGCCGTCGGAATCGGCTGTTCTCTGCGGAGAATCGCACCCGGTCCGGCCCAAGGCTGAGTGTGTCATGAAAAACGGTTAAGGATCAGCCAGGCATGTCAAAAGAACCCGCCGCTCAGTTGCTCCAACACCTGCCCATCGCCATTATTTTTCCGGTGGTGCTTTCCGTGATCTTATTTTTCATGACGATTTTCCTGTTGGTGCTTCCAACGCTGGAATCTGCGCTCATGGCCCAGCGGCGGGGGCTTATTCATGAATTGACGGAAACCGCCTGGAGCACGATCCATCAGTATTACCAGAAGCAATTAGATGGCGAGCTGACGAAAAAGGCGGCCCAAGAACAAGCCATCGCCCATGTGCGGCAGCTTCGGTATGGCCTGAATGCCAAAGATTATTTCTGGATCAATGATATGGCGCCGCGCATGATCATGCATCCTTACCGGCCGGACCTGGAGGGCAAGGATATCTCACATTATGCGGACCCCGGCGGCAAACGGCTCTTTGTTGAGTTTGTGAAGGTGGTTCGGAAGAGCGGGGGAGGGTATGTCGATTATCAATGGCAGTGGATGGATGAGCCTAACCGCATTGTTCCCAAGATTTCCTTTGTCAAGGCCTTCGCCCCATGGGAATGGGTGGTGGGAACCGGGGTTTATATCGTTGACATTCAAAATGAAATATCGGCTATTACCCGGAAACTGACCTTGATCTGCATCGGGATTATGGCGCTGGTGTTTCTGCTTTCGGTGGTCATTGTCTGGCAGGGTGTGAAGGTGGAAAAGGAGCGAAGCCGGGCTGAACAAAGAACCCGGCTACAGCAGGAACAGTTGTACCAGGCCGGAAAAATGGCGACCATCGGTACCCTTGCCGCCGGTGTGGCCCATGAAATCAACAATCCGGTGACGGCTATCCTTTTAAATGCACCGATTTTAAGAGAGTTGTGGCAGCATTTGGTACCGATGGACCCGGATTCCCCCGAGGTGGGTCAGGCGGTTTCGGATGGGACTGCGGATTTTTCCGGTCTTTACGCTCGCATTCCGCACCTGTTGAATCATATTGAGGACGGCGCCAAGCGAATCAAAAATATCGTAAATGAATTAAAGGATTTTGCCAGAATATCCCCGCCGGAAATGACCCACGATGTCTTTATCAATTCGGTGGTGGAAAAGGCGGTTACCCTGGTCGCGAGTCTGATCAAAGCCTCAACGGATCATTTTTCCGTTCAGTTGGCGCCGGACCTTCCCCGATTGAGGGGCAATACGCAAAAGGTGGAACAGGTGATTGTTAACCTGCTGGTCAATGCCTGTCAGGCCTTGCCTGACAAATCCCGGGAAATAAGGGCGTCAACCGGCATGGACGCGGAAAAACGCCTTATCACCGTTGTGGTCGCGGATACGGGCATCGGCATACCCGAGGAAGTGCTGGCGCGAATAAAGGATCCGTTTTTTACCACGAAGCAGAGCCGTGGCAATACCGGCTTGGGGCTAGCCATTTCCGACCGGATCATGAAGGACCATGGCGGCGATTTGCACATTCGAGCGATTCCCAACGAGGGGACGATGGCCGTTCTATCCTTTCCGATTGGTGACGAAAATAGCAGTAAAGGGGACAAATGAAACAGAATCTGCGGCCGGCTTATCCTATTTTGGTTATTGATGACGAAGAGGCGATTCTTCTGGCAATCGATACCACCCTGCGGATGGCGGGCTTCAATCATATCATTACCTGCCGGGACAGCCGGAAGGCCATGGGATTGATCGCGGAACACCATGCCCAGGTCATTTTGATGGATCTGATGATGCCCCATATCAACGGGCAGGATCTGCTCGTGGAAATCGCAGCCGAATTTCCCGATATTCCGGTGATTATCATCACCGTGGCTGTGGATCCGAAAACCGTGGTCAAATGCATGAAAAGAGGCGCATTCGACTATCTGGTGAAGCCGGTGGATGCGGACCGGCTGCGGACCACCGTCATTAATGCGCAGCATTTCAGTGAACTGCAACAGGAGAACCTTGCGTTAAAAAACTCGATGTTGACCGACGAAGTGTCCCATATGGACGCCTTTTCGAGCATCATCACGCGAAACCGGAAAATGCTGGCCGTTTTTAAGTATCTGGAACTGATTTCCAAAACAAACCAAGCGGTGTTGATAACTGGAGAAACGGGCGTCGGCAAGGAACTGGTGGCCAAAGCGATTCATGAACTCAGCGGCGTAAGCGGTCCCTTTGTCAGCGTCAATGTGGCGGGGCTTGATGACAATATCTTCTCGGACACCCTTTTTGGCCATGTCAAAGGGGCCTTTACCGGCGCAGATACCCATCGCATGGGGCTGATTGAAGCAGCGTCGTCCGGCACGTTACTTTTGGATGAAATCGGTGATTTAAGTCTCACATCGCAGGTGAAGCTGCTTCGGTTGTTGCAGGAATCCGAATACCGCCCGCTCGGCATGGATAAAACGAAAAAGGCCCATGTTCGAATGGTGGCGTCCACCAATGAAGGCTTAAATGAGCTTCGAAGTTCAGGGAAATTCCGGAAAGATCTTCTCTTCCGGCTTCAGGTGCACCATGTGCATATTCCTTCCTTGCGCGAACGGCTCGACGATATCGGGCTCTTGCTCAATTATTTTATCCGCCTCGCTGCAACGGAGCTGAACAAGACGGTGCCGAGCTATCCCAAGGAGCTTTCCGCGTTGCTTCAGACCTATTCTTTTCCCGGCAATGTTCGGGAGCTAAAGGCCATGGTGTTTGATGCGGTCAGCCGGCATACCAAGGGAATTCTCTCCCTGCAGGTGTTTCAGAATTATCTGAATGCGCAGCGTCCCTTTGGGCTGGCGAGCGCGCCATCGGGGAATGCCGAAACCATTATTTTCCCCGCCCGCCTGCCCACCATCGAAGAGGCCACTCAGGCCCTGTTGGATGAAGCCATGAAACGGGCCAACGGCAATCAATCGCTGGCCGCCAGGCTATTGGGGGTTTCTCAGCAGGCCGTGAGCAAACGCCTGCAAAAGGGAAAGTAGCCGAATGCCCGAAGCGGTCGGTATTTATCCCTACAATCCAAGTTGTATCTACAACGATTCGTTTATTTCATAATCCCCGCGATCGCCGCTGTTTAGAGTCGGAATGCCAGGAATGCCTACAATTTTAATTGTATGCTTGTTGGGGCGGTTCACTCGACGTTTCTTCATGGCTAAAATTCTTTTTAATATGTGTTTACAGGTTGTTATGCTGTTGCATAGCGGTATGGTATGTTTTTTGAAGTGAAATGAGACAGCATCTTTAACAACCTTTAAGCAAGGGGGCCGTATGACGACAGTTAAAAACAGGGGGTGGAAGGTTACAATGGCGGGGTTGGGGGTTAACCTGGCCCTGGGCATTCTCTACACCTGGAGCATCTTTAAACTGGAAATAAAAGAATCGATTACGGCCGGGGACGGTCGATTTACCTGGGATCCCGCGTCCTTGAATGATCCGTATGCTGTTTGTTGCCTGGTGTTTGCCTTTGCCATGATCTTTGCCGGCCGTCTTCAGGATAAGTTTTCCCCGAGGCTGACCACGATGATCGGCGGGGTTTTGACCGGGCTTGGGCTGATCGTCATTTCCTTCTCCAACTCTCTGATCGTGTGGATTGGCGGCTTTGGCGTATTGACGGGCCTGGGATTGGGGTTCGCCTATGCTTCGGCAACGCCGCCGGCCATCAAATGGTTTCCTTCCTCAAAAACCGGCATGATTGCGGGCATCGTTGTGGCCGGTTTTGGCCTGGCCTCTGTTTATATTGCGCCGCTCGCCAATTTTTTAATCGCCGCATTCGGTTTAAACCGGGCCATGATGATCTTCGGTATCGCCTTTCTCAGTGTGGTTTGTTTCCTGTCTTTATTTCTCGTTAACCCGCCGGAGGGGTATGTGCCTGAGGATGGCGGAAAAGAGAGAAAAACAACGGCGGTAACTTCAAAGAAACCGGCGGACCGCTTACCGCTTCAAATGATGAAAACCGGCACCTTCTATAAATTGTGGCTGATGTATTTTATCGGGGCCGGGGCGGGACTCTTTATTATCGGCGGGGTTGCGGCCATGGCAAAGCAAAGCCTGGGAGAAGCGGCCTGGCTGGTTGTGGCGCTTCTTGCCATTGGTAATGCCGGCGGACGGGTGATCGCAGGGATGCTTTCGGATAAAATCGGTCGCCCCCTGACCCTTGCCATCATGATGACGTTTCAGGCACTGCTCATTTTTTCGCTTATTTTTATGAATTCGGAAAGTGCGTTTCTGGTGGTTGCAGCGGCCACTTTCATCGGTTTTAATTACGGCACCAACCTTTCCCTGTTTCCCTCGCTTACCAAAGACCATTTCGGAATGAAACACTTCGGCAGTAATTACGGGATTATTTTTTCCGCTTGGGGCATTGGCGGCTTTGTGTTTCCAAGAGCGGCCCAAATGGTGGTTGCTGAAACCGGCACCTTGAATGCCGCTTATATTGTGACGGCGATTTTGCTCCTCATCAGTGCCGCTATTGCCGTATACGGTTTCGTGCCGGTAGAGAAAGGCGGAAAGCTGGCCGCACCGGTTCCGCGTCTGACGAAAAAACCGGCTTTCACCGAGTTGGTCTAAGGAGGCAGGTTTATTGGGAGCATTACCGGTTTGTTAATGAAAACAAAATTCATGGCCTCGCGGTCAACGTAGGGACGGACCTGTGTGTCCGCCCTGGTTTGACTCCGGCAAAATCATGCGCCGCATTCTTTGAAAAATTGCCGCCAATGAGTATGACAGCATCGGCGATGCCTCCACCCTGGCTGATTCGGGGGTTGTCGACCATATCATTGAAAGACATGAAGTGCTGTTAAAAAAAGCAAGTTGAAAAAAGTGCGTTTCCGCTCCCCCATGCACCGGTGCGCGGTGTGATTCGTTGCCGCGCGCCGGTCAGGGCTTTGGCTCGCCTCAGATGATTTCCCTACGGTATTAACAGGGGTATTGACACCCCATCGCGCCTTTGCCATACTCCCACTGCAAAAAAATCTTGTCTATTGATAACATTATAGAGGAACAGGTTAAATGGTTCACACCATCGATATCAAGGTACGGGGTTTCCATGTGGACCCCTCCGGGCATGTCAACAATGCCCGCTATTTTGAGTTTTTAGATGATGCGCGATGGGCTGCGTTTGAAAAAACGATTGATTTGATGCAATTAAGCCGCGACGGGTACCCGATCATTCCGGTCAATATCAATATCAACTATCGCCACGCCGCAGTTATAAACGATGTATTGACGATCGAGACGGAGATCAACAAATGGACCCGACGCACTGGCGTGTTTCATCAGATCGTCAAACTCAAAGGAACCGACACGGTGATAGCGGATGCCGATGTCACCTTTGTGGTGTTCGATAACCGAAAAGGAAAGACCGCTGTACTTGAAGGCGAAATACTGGAGAAACTCAAAACCGTTTGACTTGACCCTGAGAAGTATTTTTGATCCCATGCGGCATTGAATGGCGTCGCGCGCTGTCTATACGGGACTAATTACTATCATATGAAAAGGAGCGCCTGCCGATGGATGTAGTCGTTTCAGCCGCGTGTGAGCTGCTCGCGAAAGGGCGAGCCTTTGTGTTGGCCACCATCATTGATCAGCAGGGCTCGGCTCCTCGAACCGCCGGCACCCGAATGTTGATTACCGCTGCATGCGAGACTGTCGGCACGATCGGTGGGGGGCTGCTGGAAGCCGAAACCATGAAGGCTGCCGCACAGATGAACGAGGAAGCCCCTGCCCGGTTTCTGACCTTTGACCTGACCCATCAGGATGCGGCGAATTTGGAGATGATTTGCGGCGGCAGGGTTCGGGTGCTTTTGGACTATATTCAACCCGATGATGATAACCGGGTGCTTTTCACCGATTGGCGCGACTCGCTTGCAAAAGGCCGTAAAGCGATGCTCATTTCCATCATTTGCGGCGATCAAACGCATATCGAACGGATTGATCACGCCCTGTTGATGAGCGACCAAAGCGTGCAGGCCCGGGCGACGTTATCTGCGGCTTTCGTCGAGAAATTGTCCGCCGGGATAACCATAGCGGATCATGTTCAAGTCCTATCCCTGGATGAACGTCTGGTGGTGGTGGACCCGGGCCGAATCGCCCAGCCCCTCTACATTTTCGGCGCCGGCCATGTCTCGCGGCCCACGGCCCATTTGGCGGCTCTGGTGGGCTTTGGCGTCGTCGTTCTGGACGACAGGGCGGATTTTGCCGATCCCGCCCGCTTTCCCGATGCCGTGGCGGTCCAAACCCTTTCCAGTTTTGATGGGGCCTTTGAAAATCTGGCCGTGACGGCCGATGCCTATATCGTTATCGTCACCCGAGGGCATCTGCATGACCGGACCGTCCTGGCTCAGGCCTTGAAAACGCCGGCCGCCTATATCGGAATGATCGGCAGCCGGCGTAAGCGAGATACCATTTATGAGCAGTTGTTGAAGGACGGGTTTACGGCCGCTGACATAGCCAGGGTGCATAGTCCCATCGGCTTGACCATTGGTGCGGACACCCCTGAGGAAATTGCCGTGAGCATCGTGGCGGAATTGATCGCCGTGCGCGCAGGGGTAAAGAATCCTCAAGGGGATAAGGCTCAGGTCCCGTTTGAACCCATGGGGTCTGTTGGCCGTAAAAAAAACGGAATGACAATGGGTGCCATTGTATCAGCGATTCGACAATGAAGAAGGATACCGCCATCGCGGCTATTGTGCTGGCTGCCGGGCTTTCAGAAAGAATGGGGCGCTTTAAGCCGCTGCTGCCGTTGGGTGCGTGTCGAACCATCGAGCGGGTGGTGACCATATTTCAGACGGCCGGCATCGAAGAAATTATCGTGGTGACGGGGCACCGCGGTGCGGACGTCCGTCAGGTGATGGCCCCACTGAATGTGCGTTGCATTGAAAATCCGAATTACCTTGAGGGAATGTTCAGCTCGGTGTTGACCGGTATTCAAGCGTTGCCGGCCCGGTGCCGGAAGGTTTTCATTCACCCGGTGGATATTCCCCTGGTGCGCTCCCATACGGTCAGGCGGCTGGTGACGGCCTTTAAAAAATCCTCGGCCTCGATTCTATATCCTACCTTTGATGGCAGGCGCGGCCATCCAACCCTGATTCATGCCTGCTTGGCGCCTCTGATTCTGGAATGGCCCGGCCTCGGCGGACTAAGGGCCTTTTTGAAATGCCATGATGCCGACAGTCTTGAGCTTCCTGTGGCGGACGAAGCTATCTTGCTGGATCTGGACACTCCGCAAGATTATCATCGAATGCTGGACCGCCTGACCTTCGAAGGTCTTCCCACCGAGAACGAATGCCGTGTGTTGATGGAAGTGATTCAGTGTCTGCCCCCTGACATCAAGGCGCACTGCCGGGCAGTGGCGGTGGTCGCACAACGGTTGGCTGAAGCTCTCAACGCGGCCGGCATTTTTATCGACGGCGAACTGGTGCACACTGCAGCCTTATTGCACGATATCGCCCGAACCCGGAAAGACCATGCTGAAGCCGGCGCCCAATTGCTCGAAACCCACGGTTTTAACCGCCTTTCGCCCATCGTGAGGGCCCATATGGATTTGAATGGGCCGGCGGGGCAGCCCATCGACGAAACTCAGGTAGTCTATCTTGCGGATAAACTGGTGGCCGGTGATCAGCGTGTGGATTTGGAGAAACGCTTTGCCCGCAAGCTGGAAAAGTACGGCCTGGACCCTTTCGCCGTCTCGCAAATTGCGCGAAGAAGAGAAAATGCCCGCCGTATTCAGGCCGAAGTGGAGCGGCTTACCGGTCTTGCCATTGATACGATCGTAGGTGCCGCCGGACCGCTTGACGAGAAGAAACGATGAAAAAGGCGCCGCTTATTTCCGCAACCAACGGATCACCCCGTAACACGATTTTTTTGTTACGCCACGGCGCCATTAAATCTCCGGGGAGCAGCAAACGCTATTATATCGGCCAGCAGGACTTGCCGCTGAGAGACATCGGTGTAGCGCAGGCTCGCGCATGGGCGGACTATTTTGCTGATGCCGCGCTGGATGAAATTTGTTGCAGTGATCTGACCCGTTGCCTGCAAACAGCGCAAATAATCGGCGCACTCTGTTCCCTTGCGCCGCGGGCGAACCCCGAGCTAAGGGAAATCTCTTTGGGCGCATGGGAGGGGCAGGGTTTTGATACGATCAACACCCTTTATCCTCAAGCGTTTGAGCAGCGAGGCGAGTTCATTGCAGACCATCGTCCGCCGGGAGGGGAATCCTTTCGTGACCTGCAACACCGGGTCTGGCCGATTTTCGAGACGCTGGCCCGTCGGCATCAACGCAAAACCCTCATCGTGACCCATGCTGGGGTCATTCGCGTGCTTCTCTGCCGTCTTTTGGGCATGCCGCTGGAAAATCTCTTTGCAATTGGGCAATCTCATGGAGGACTGACCATCATCGACGTGCAACCATGGGGTTATTGCCTTCGGGCTTTGAACCGGCGATTGCCGCCATGACCGCGGGCATTCAGTTGCTGAAATGTCAAACGCGTATTTTCCAACAACGGTGAATGGTGCGTTTTTTGGTGATATAGTCTTCCGGAATGGTTTGTTTTGTTATCTCAGTGAGATGGCTTAGTTCCAAGCCTGCCATGAGCGGCTCGAAATTCTGATGATTGGTGGAAAAGAAAATCGTGCCGCCCTTTTTCATGACGGCCATCACCGCCCTTAGAAGGATTGGATGATCTCTTGAAACATCGAAATCATTTCGCCCGTTTTTGGTGGTTGAAAAAGAGGGCGGATCGACCACGGCCAGATCAAAGACACGGTTGTTGCGTTTGGCAAGCTCCAAATAAGCAAAAGCGGGTGATTGAACGAACCGATGGGATTCCCCGGAAATGCCGTTGAGCGCCATATTTTCTTTTGCCCACGTAATGGCGCTTTCGGATCTGTCCACGGAAACTGATGATGTGGCGCCGCCCTTTGCGGCGTAGCAGGAAAATGATCCCGTATAGCAATACAGGTTCAGAAAATCCTTTCCATAAGCCAACTCTTTGACCATCTGCCTTGTGTTTCGATGATCCGAGAAAAGACCGGTATCCACAAAGTCATTGAGATTCACATAGAATTTCAAATCCCTTTCCGAAACAATGATTTTTCGGTCGGTATAATCAAGCCGTTCGTAGCGGCTGCTGTCCGGTTTTCCGACGCGTCTTTCTTTCAGATGAAGCTTTTCCGGGGGAACCGAGAGCGCCTCTGCGACCGCTGCCCCCATCATCGGCAACCATTCGGGCGTTGATTGCCGCCGCACGTACTCCGCCATGACCAGATGCCCGGCATACCAGTCGACGGCCGCCCGTATTTCCGGAATATCCCAGTCATACAGCCTGAAGGCCTCGATATCTTGTTTGGCAAAACGCTTGTGAAGATGCTTAAACCGCTTTGTGACCTTATTGGCCAGCATTTCGGCCTGACGGTGGGTTGCAGCGACTAACGACGAATCCATCATGCATTCAAATCCTCAGAGTATTATTTTCGTATCAACTGCTGAAAGCATACTCCCCCGAACGACCGCAAGTCAAACCGCACAATGTCATTTCCCCGAAAGGGCAGGGCAATTGCAGGTAGAAATGAACAGCCAGGAGCGAAAGCTTTGAGGGGGATCGGAAAAAAGTTGCGGCCCTGCCCGAAAGGGTTGTTATCCTTGACGGGTTTGCGTAAAGGTAATAGTAACGAATGATGTTGCAATCATTTATTTCAGCCAATCATTGTTTATAAGGAGCCGCCCATGTCCCACGATCATACACACGATCATAAGCACGATCATCACCCCCATCATCAGGAATCCCATCATACGCACGGGCATTCGCATGACGTGTCATCCAGCCTGTCATTTGAGGAAAAATTGATCAAACTGCTTGATCACTGGATTAAACACAATGCGGACCATGCGGCGACCTATACCGAATGGGCGGATAGATCAAAGGGCGTCCACCTGGAAGCAGTTGCTGGGTTGTTGACCGAGGCTGCGGAAATCAGCCGATCGGTCAATGCGAAATTCGAGGCGGCGCTGACACTTCTAAAAAACGCGTGAGCGAAAATTCGCAATGGATGCTGCTACGGGGCACTCGACCCGTCGCGTTCGACCGAATGCTGTGGTGAGGACGGTCAGCAGGGCCGGCGAATCAGGTCGTTCGGGGCATAGTCCCGCCCCAGAGTCACCAGGACCTGCCGATTGGGCTGAACAAAGGAAAGGGCTTTGCCCGTTTCATCCCGAATGGAAGTGATTTGATCTTTTCTTGCCGGGCCTCTGGCGGGAAGGATTTCCACCCACTCGCCGTCGAAGAACTTATTTCGCGTATCGATCAGCAGCGTTTTATGGCCCAAGTTTTGAACCACCTTTCCCAGAAAGGTTTGCAGGGTGGCGGGAGAGGCATTGTCGTAGTTCGGAAGAATCTGGTCCGGATCACCGAAGTAAAATCCCGTGCAGTAGGAGCGGTGACTGATGTGGGAGAGTTCTTGCCGCCAGGCGTCCTTGACTCCAAAGGTTGCCGAATGGTTGGTATAGTCGTCAATGGCTTCCCGGTATACCTTGACCGTGGCGGCCAGATAATTGATTCCCTTCATTCGGCCTTCGATTTTAAGTGAGGATATGCCGGCGCGTATCATTGCCGGCAAATGGTCGATCATGCACAGATCCGCTGCATTGAAAATATAGGCGCCGCGATCATCTTCAAAGACGGGAAAGTATTTTCCGGGCCGCGTTTCTTCAACCACGGCATAGCGCCAGCGGCAGGGATGCGCGCACATGCCGCGGTTGCTGTCGCGATGGGTCATAAACGCGCTCAGCAGGCATCTTCCCGAGTATGACATGCACATGGCGCCGTGAACAAAGGCTTCGATCTCAATATCGCAGGCGTCCGATATGCCACGGATTTCTTCCAGGGAGAGCTCCCGTGCCGTGTTGATCCGCTTAACCCCCGAATCCCGCCAGAAAAGCGCGCTGTTAAGGTTGGTCGTGTTGGCCTGAGTGCTCAGATGGATGGGAATGTGCGGTGCGTGCTGTTGTGCGATTCGAAGCACGCCCGGATCGGATATAATGAAGGCATCCGGTTCCATTCGACCCACTGCCGCAAGATACGCCGCAATGGCGGACTGCTCATGGTTTCTGGAAAAGACATTGGTCGCGACATAGACCTTTACGCCTTTTTGGTGGGCATCGGCGATGCCGTGCTTGAGTTCCGCCATGGAAAAGTTGCCTGAAAAATTTCGCAGGCTGAATGCCTTGCCCGCCAGATAAACCGCGTCCGCGCCGTAGTGAATGGCGATTTCAAGCTTTTCCGGGCTGCCGGCTGGGGCCAGCAATTCCACGGGGGGTCGTGATTCGTGCGTCATGATGGGGACAGAATCTCTTTTAAGACTTTGGAAAGGCGCTCTTGCCAGGGAATCGGTTGAATCCCTATGTTCCGGAATATTTTAGTGCAATCAAGCGCTGAATAAGCGGGGCGATGCGCCGGTGTGGGGTATTGCGCCGTTGAAATCGGAAAGACTTCCGGATGATAAGGATAGCCGAACGCAACGGCGTGTTTGAAAATAGCGGCGGCGAACGCATACCAGGTTGTGACGCCTAGGCCGCAATAATGGTAGGTTCCCCAGGGAAAGGATGCCTTGTTACGAATCCGTTCGGCGAGTAAAAGCACTGTTGCCGCCAGATCGGCCGCCGCGGTGGGACTGCCGAACTGATCGGCGACCACGCCGATTCGGCTTTTCTCTTTTCCGATACGGAGCATGGTGTGAACGAAATTGGCGCCATGAACGCCGTAAACCCATGAGGTTCGAAGGATCACATGTTGCGCCAGGCGCTCTCTGACAAGGACTTCCCCCCCGGCCTTACTGAGCGCATAGGTGCCGACCGGGGAAACGGAATCTGATTCCGTATAAGGCTCGGTTTTCGTGCCGTCAAAGACATAATCGGTGGAAAAATGAATCATGGGGATGCCCGCGAAGGCACAGCATTCGGCCAAGAGCCCTGAAGCTTCCCGGTTGATCGAAAAGGCCGCTTCGGGTTCTGTTTCCGCTAAATCCACCTTTGTGTAAGCCGCGGCATTGATCAAAAGATCGGGCTTTTCCGCTTGAAATACCGCCTTAACCGCGACCGGGTTCGTGATGTCGAGTTGCTGCCGGTTGAAAAGCGCCGCCTGAATCGTGGTTCCGGAAAGCTGTCTGGCAATCTCCCATCCGACCTGACCGCCTGCCCCTGTGACCAGCAGTTTCATGGGTTATCCTCTAATTTCCGGCAACCGGTCCGGTGAAAGATCCTTTAGCAGGGGATAGCACTGATCTTTTTCGGAGATGATCGGAGTGGTTACCGGCCAAGGGATACCGATTTCTGAATCGGACCAAATAACACCGCCTTCATCCCCCGGGGTGTAAAAATCGGAGCATTTATAAGAAAATATCGCAGTGTCGCTTAAAACGCAAAATCCGTGGGCAAAGCCTTCCGGTATAAATAATTGCCGCATATTTTCAGAGCTTAGATAAACCCCTTCCCATTTGCCGAAGGTAGCCGAATTGCGTCGTAAATCAACCGCCACGTCGTAGACTTCCCCTGAGATGACCTGCACCAGTTTGGCTTGGGGGTGATGAATCTGAAAGTGAAGCCCTCGAAGGGTGTTTTTTATGGAATAGGAGAGATTGTCCTGGACAAAAACGCATGAGATGCCGGCGTGCCGATACCGTGCTTCATGATAAGTTTCCGTAAAAAACCCGCGATGGTCTCCAAAGAGAAGGGGCTCGATAATCAGCAGGCCTTGCAAAGGGGTTAAGCGCACGTTCATGATTGTTTCTTTTCGTAAACCAACATGTCTGTCAGGTATTTCCCATAGCCGTTTTTGGACAGGGAATGGGCCAGTTTTTCCACTTGATCGGCACTGATATATCCTTGCCGGTAAACGATTTCTTCAATGCAGGCGACCTTCAGCCCTTGGCGCTCTTCGATGATTTGAATAAAATTGCTTGCCTGCATCAGGGTTTCATGCGTGCCGGTGTCGAGCCAGGCGATGCCGCGGCCCATTTTTTCAACCCGGAGTTTGCCCATTCTCAGATAGGCCGTGTTGATATCCGTGATTTCCAGCTCTCCCCGGGCCGACGGGGTTAGGGCCGCCGCGATATCGAGCACTTCATTGTCATAAAAATAAAGACCGGTGACCGCGTAATTTGATTTGGGATGCTCGGGCTTTTCCTCAATGGATATCGCTTGGCCCTGTTCGTCGAATTCGACCACCCCGTAGCGCTCGGGGTCTTTGACCCAGTAGCCGAAAACGGTGGCGCCGTTGTTTTGCCGGTAGGCGCGGGTGACGGTTTGCGTAAGTCCGTGGCCATAGAACACATTGTCGCCTAAAATCATACAGACATTGTCCCGACCAACAAATTCGCGTCCGATAATAAAGGCCTGGGCCAACCCTTCAGGTCTTGGCTGTTCCGCGTATTCGAGCGATATGCCCCATTGGCTGCCGTCCCCGAGAAGGGTGCGAAATAGCGGCAGATCATGAGGGGTTGAAATAATCAATATTTCCCGAATTCCGGCCAGCAGCAGGACCGAGAGCGGGTAATAGACCATCGGCTTATCGTACAACGGCAGCAGTTGCTTGCTGACGACCCGGGTGATGGGGTAGAGCCGGGTTCCGGAGCCGCCCGCTAGAATAATTCCTTTCATTGGTTACACTTGCCTTTCTGTCGGCATATGGTTTGAGCACTGAAGGGCATATGAGGGATTGGCACTCCTTAACAGTTCGCTAAAAAATGGATCGAAATGACCATCCTCAATAGCTTTTATTCGTTTATTTTGCAACCCCTTGTCCCACTCGTCAACAATCCGGGAAGAATCCCGGTTATGAATGCTTCCGCACAAGGCATGGAGCTGCCAACGCGCAGTATAAGGCACTCCTTCAGCGGTGGAAAATGAGACTGGTCATATTCCTTTCAGGCGCCGCGTTATCTTCGGCCTTCAAGGCAGCCTCCACACATCTTTATACCATCGACCATCTCGAGTTTGTTTCGCATGGTCGGCTCTCCGCACTTTTCGCAGGGTTCAGAGGATTCTATTTTCGCTTTGGGCGGAAGCGTCATTTGGGTGGGCGTGATAGTGAACAAAGCGGTTTCCGGTTTTTCCAGCACTTCATGGCTTCGTTGTAAATGAAGTGACTGAAAACGCGCCTTTTCCTCCGGGTTGGCCCGGCCTTCCGCCATTTTCCCCAGCAGCGCCATATGTGCTTCGTTGATATCGAGGGCATCGGTGCGTAACGCCACCCGTACGCCGTTTCCAGTGCGCCTGCTTAGTAACGTGAAGGCCATTTTCCCATGGTCTTTATAGATGAGATTCCCCTTGCCGAAAGTGCATCCGGTCAGCACCTGAACCGCATCAACCGGGCAGGCGTTGGTCTCTACAATGGCCACGATTTCCTCATCTTCGGACCGGTTTTCCTTGAGCCATTGCATGCCGGCCTTAGCGGCCCGAAAGCCGATGGAAAGACCAGGGCAAACATGCCCGTGAAAAGCCGCGCATTTTTTAAAGTCTTCCGAGTCCATTATTTCTCTTGCGTTCATAAGGCCTCCTGTTTAATAGAACGGGCGAATGCTGTCATCCGCTTTTTAGACCCTTTACCAGAAGCATGCACGCTTTTGCGTGTATATTCGCCGAAGGTGAGAGATGGTTTTTATGCATCCCAGCATTCCAGCATTCCAGCATCCGGCTTTGCCGGATTAGATAAAACTTTTTGGCTTGTTTTGCCAGCGGCAAATATTTTTTTACGTATTCCGATGTAAAGCCTTTCGGGCTTCGGGCGTCCTAATCGATTGCAGCTTTGGGCGATAGCGGCGCATAAAAAATAAAAGGAACAGGATGATGGAGTGTAATCAGAAAAAGAACGTGGCCAATTGCAACTGCACCTATGAATCGTGCGCCAAAAAAGGAATTTGTTGCGAGTGCCTGCGGTACCATCTGCGCAGTCGCCAGTTGCCTGCTTGTTGTTTTCCGGCGGATGCGGAGAAAACCTATGATCGCTCGTTCGAGCATTTTGCACGTCTGGTGAGTGAAAAGCGGATTTAAGGGCTGCAGCGTTATCGATAGGGCACAACGCATGAATACTTTTTTAGCGTTCAGGTGACTTTGGTGTGGCACTTGGGCGTTTATCGGGGGTGGCGGGTTGCGTTTCTTTTTTTTCCGGGAACAGCGGCTCTATCATTTTGAAAGGGAGGTTGAAAGTACGAATGATAATTCCCCATATTTCCTTTCCGACGCTGTTCGGGGACAGAAGATTCAGGTCCGGCTTATCCCAGGTGCCGGAGACCTTGATGGGGTAAATGACCAGTCCTTTGTCGAGAATGTCGCGAACCAGCGGAATGTGTGAGACCAGGAGATCCACTGTTTTTAGCGGTGCTGCGACGATTTCTAGATTATGCGTTTTCGTCATCAGGTTCTCTTCTCCCTGGAAAAATATTTTCATGGCGCTGCTGTCGATGACCCCTTCCGTGATATGCAATATCCCCTTATCGAAGACCGCTTTTGCCTGAGCGGTTTTATAGGGGAAGCCCTCGGTTTCAATCTCCGGCAACTCGCCTTGTAAAAGCCCGGCCACATTCAGCAGGGTGAAAACTTTGGCGGCCAGGCCGAAGCGGTGAATCCGGCCTTTTTCGGCGGCAAACGCCAGTTCACCGGTAAGTGCGGCTGAAATCGGCGTACCGGTGCCGGCGGCGGCTGCAAGGTGACCATCAAGCTGAAACAGGCCGCTGATGCTGTTTCCTTTGCCGCTCAGGCAGGCCAGGGCTGCGGTTAAGTCGTTTCCTTTTGCTGCCGGTGTTGCTTCGAGCCGATAGGCATTCGGCGTCTTGGTGATGGCGCCTGAAATCGGAATGCCGCATAACATCGCCTCGTTAACCAAGATGTTCGTTTCTTTTCCCTTGAAGGACAGTTTGGCATCAAGCGGTCTAAAGGCGATTTTCGGGGTGAGAATAAAGTTTTCAACGTGTGCCTGAATTTGTCCGTATAATGGAAATCGGCGCGCTTCCGGGTCGGATTCAATTGCGTTTTTAAACGGTTTTCGCTTCAGAAGGTCCGATAGGCGCGCCCAGTTGAGTTCTCCCATGGCCAGGGTCAGATTCAGGTCAAGCCCGTCCCGATAATGGCGAATGTTGCCGTCCAAAAGCAGGGGGTATTTTTCCCAGTCAAGCTGCGCATGAGATATGCGAAGCTTGTTTTCAGTTCCCGACAAGGCGGCTTGTTGAATGGTTAATGGGAATTTTAACTGGTTCAGATCGAGTGCTTCCACATACAGATGCCCCGTGGCAGTCGAAAGGTGCGGGCTTGAATTTTTGAAACGGGTATGAAAATTCCCTTCAATGCGGCCGAATAAATACGGATTTTCCGCGATCAGCGCATCGACGGTTTTATGAAGCAGGCGCCCGGAAAACGACAGGTCGATGACCTGGTTTTTGTTCCGCAGGGACAGGGTCGCATTTGAATGATGATCCTGAATGGTGAGCTTTTTTATTGAAAAGGAATCCGGCCTTTTTTCAAGTGCGAATCCGACCTCGGGGCCTTCCTGAGTTTGCAGATGGCCCGAAAGTGCCAACCCGGCGTGTGCATCCCATTTCAGGAAAATGGGTGTCATCAATCTGGGGGTTGGCCAGGTCAAAAAAACGGGCATCTTCAGTTGCGTCTTGACCCAGTCGGCGGTTTTCGGCCCCATGGCGCCACGGAGTGTTGCTTCAACGGCATACGCTTTGGTTAGATACCCGCTAAATTTTGCATGCGCTTCTGTTTGGGTGTCCATAGCGGTGATATGGGCCTGCTCAAAGGTGATGACATCCGGGGCCGCAGTGAATTTGCCATCCTTAAATCTGATGGGAGAGGGGAAATGAGGGGTCAGAATTTCTAAGGCACTAACCTCGCCGGTTAGCGCAAATTGCCAGTCCGAAGGCAAGAGGGCAGGCCCCTTGAGGGTGACGGCGGTTGCATGAATGCCGCCGTTGACGGTGGAGAGTTCGGTTAGTTTTGCGGCTATGGCGTCATATTGCTGCAACCATGGAAACACCTCATCCATGTCAATCTGAAGCCCGTTTGCCTGAATATTCAGGGGAAAAGGCGTGTTGCGACCGATATGGGCGTTCAGACCGGAAAAAGAGGTTTTTCCAATGCGACCCTGAATGTTTTCGAGACGTATTTGGTCGGCATCATAATGAAACCGCCCGTTCCGAATGCGGATGGGGTATGGTATGCGGTCATAGTTGCCGGACAAATTAAAGCGGGATACATCGACGGTGACCGCAATCCTGCTTTCGGATTTATCGATGATGAGCCGGCCTATTGCATTGCCTTTGACGCCGCTGATTCGCGGCATCTCTTTTTTAAATGTTTTCCCGGCGATCAACCGATGCAACAGCGGCGGCAGCTCCGATACGTCTGCTTCGATGGCTGCGTCCAGAAAAAAAGCCGGGTTTTGACGGTTTAATCTCATGGAATAAGCGCCGAAGCATTTAGCGTTGCCCAGTTGTGCGCTGAGATTTTTTCCTTCAAGAACGCCCCCGGCAACCGTTACCCATCCCGAGGCTTGGGTTAAGGTTAAATCCGGCTTCGGAACATACACGGTGCCGTTTTCAAGAAGCCCATTAACCTTCAACCCCGCTGCTTTTTTAAGGGCTTCAAGCGATGTCGCCATGTCCTCTATCGTTATCGACCGGATGGTTCCGGCTTTTAAGGTTCGAAAAAGCGTTTGAACAACATGGGATCGAGGGGCCAGTGCGCGGGCGGTTTTACCCGTGCTGTCAAGGTCCAAGGCCCTGGCGTTAATTTCCCATTGATAGACGGGGGTTGCGCGATCCGCAAGAAAACGAGCGCTCATCGTGAGCGCCGGATACGAGAGGCTTAACCGGGAAATTTGCAGTTCGGTCCGGCTTGGGCTGAAGGCGATCGCGCTTTTTATCCGCCCGTTGCGAAAGGAAACGATCTCTTTTTCCGCAGAAAGTGAAAAGCCTGGCCAGGTTCCTTCAATGGTTCCGGAAAAAGTTTCTGCGTTTTGAAAAAGGAAATCGGACTTCATCGTAAAGCCGGCCCCATCGATTTTTATGTCGTTATCCGGATAAAGAAGAGAGAGGACTTTGTCCGGGGCGTATTGATGAAAGTGAAGATAGGCATTGCCGGTAAAGCTGTTAGGATTTAGATCAAGGCCCAACGCCAGCGACCCCTCTTGTTTCGATCCTGCGGACAGCTTTAGGGAAACATGACGGGCGGACAGATGCATTTCTCCGGTGATATTTTCAAAGCTGAGAACAGGCCTGGTTTCTTTGATCAGCTCGATATGTCCGTTTTTCAGTTGAACGACAATGCTTCCCTGAAGGGTCTGTTCCATGCCGGAAAGGGCTTTTGACAAGGCACCTGCCAACGCGTTTATCGGCAAGATCGCCTCCAGCGTGTCTTTTTCGCTCGCCGGCAAGTTAATCCGAAAGCTTGGCTGCGCGGCGCTGATGGATCCGATTCTGATTTTTCCGATCAAAAGGGGCAGGGGTTTTGGGATGACAACGATGACATCGGCTTGTCCGGACAGTTGATTTTCGATAGTGATCGAGCTGTGCTTAAATACCATTTGCGGCCAGGGGATAAATTCGAGGCTGGCCTCTTGATAACGGATCTTGCCCCCGGCTAAAATGGAGACCTTTGACTCGATTAGTTGCTTGACCGAATCCAATGAGAAAACAGGGGGCAGAAAGACGACGGCAGCGCCCAGAAGTATGAGCGCGCCCGCAAGTCCGCAAATCGGCAGAAGGTATCGTTTTTTTAGGCGGTTCATAACCTCTTTAGATGCTTGAAGGCTTTGGCGCGGCGTGAGTTCTCGGCTTCTCCCTGACACGCTTTCTATCAGACAACCTCTTTTCGGGCAACAGAAATGCTTCGGCTTTTGCCGGCTGCTGAAAATGGCTGCTGAAAATGGCTTGACTAATATGGATCGATCATCCAAAATCCTTAGCGCTTATAGATTGGCGGCTGAAGACAGGTCGCTCATTTCGGTGAGGATGGTGATATTTTTTTAAAAAAAGAGGGAATTCCGGCCACAAGCCGGACAAGAAGGACTTATCATGGAATTTGAAACCGTCATCGGATTGGAAGTTCACGCGCAGCTCAAGACTGAGACGAAAATTTTTTGCGGCTGTTCCACTCAATTCGGTGCCCCTCCCAACACCCATGTCTGCCCGGTATGTCTCGGCATGCCCGGCATGCTGCCCGTTCTGAACAAAAAGGTCGTGGCCTATGCGATAAAAATGGGATTGGCGACCCATTGCGCGATTGCCGGGGAAAGCAGATTTGCCCGAAAAAACTATTTTTATCCCGACCTTCCAAAAGGATACCAGATCTCCCAGTATGAATTGCCGATCGCACGGAACGGATATATCGATATTGATGTGACCGGATCGGAAAAGCGGATTGGGATTCATCGCATTCATATGGAGGAAGATGCGGGCAAGCTGATACATGAACCGAACCAGCCCATGAGCCGGGTTGATTTTAATCGAACCGGCGTGCCGCTGATTGAAATTGTGAGTGAACCGGACATGCGGTCTCCGGAGGAGGCGGGGGCGTATCTGCGCAGGCTCAGGTCCATTTTGCGTTACCTCGAGATTTGCGACGGCAACATGGAAGAAGGCAGTTTCCGGTGTGATGCCAATGTGTCCATTCGGCCAATGGGAAGCCCGATTCTCGGGACGCGCAGTGAATTGAAAAACCTTAATTCATTTAAGCACGTGGAAAAGGCCATTTCCTACGAAGTGGCGCGACAGATGGAAGTGCTGATGGACGGGGGAGAGATTGTTCAGGAAACCCGATTGTGGGATCCGGATAAAGGGCAATCCTTTTCTATGCGCGGCAAGGAAGAGGCGCATGATTACCGGTATTTCCCGGACCCGGACCTGTTGCCGTTGGTGGTGACGGATCAGTGGGTAGCGGATATTCGGGCTGAATTACCTGAGCTGCCGGTGGAAAAGAAAACCCGGTTTACCAGTCAATATGGATTGCCGGCCTATGATGCTGAGTTCTTGGTATCGAGCCGGGAAACGGCGGACTATTTTGAGTCGTGTGTTCGATATTTCCCTCAAGCCAAGGCCGTGAGCAACTGGATAATGGGGCCGCTGGCCGCCTTGTTAAATACGGAAGGCCTTCCCATAGAAGCGGCCCCGGTTTCAGCGCAGCATCTGGCGCAATTATTGTCTCTTATCGATGAAGGGGTGATCAGCGGGAAAATTGCCAAAATGGTTTTTGACGACATGGCGAAAACGGGAAACCCGCCGCGTGATATCGTCCGGGATAAGGGGCTTGAGCAAATGCAGGACACCGGCGCCATCGAGGTGGCCGTGGATAAGGTGATCGCGCAGAATCCCAAAGAGGTGGACGCTTACCGTGGCGGGAAAACAAAGCTCATCAGTTTTTTTGTCGGCCGGATCATGCGCGAGACTCGCGGGAAAGCCAATCCTCAGATGGTTAACGAGGTGCTCATTCGTAAGCTCGGTGAGTCCTGATTCAGTATGGATTCCCCTGATACGCCCCCCTTCCCCCCGAAGCGATGGCTGCTTCGGGGGGAAGGGGGTAAAAATGAGTGCAGCAGTTAAGTTTGAAGGTTAAAAATTAATTTCCCACTTGGCGCCGGCAAAAAAATTGTCCTTGGACCCCTCTTTTGATTCTTTCTGGTCAAAATCAATTTGGCCGACACCCGGAATGACGTTAACCCCGGGGGAGAGGCTGAGGATCGCCTGGGCGTAGATGGCCCATGCCTCTTCAGACGTTCCACCCTTCTTGTCTTTTTGATCGAGATAGCCGTACCCGGCTTCAAATGTGACGAGATCGTTGAGTTTATATCCGGCGAGGGCGTTGAACCCTCTGGCATTCATGTTTCGCTCCCAATTGGCATCAAATCCGGATTCACCGAGGGACATTGTTTTTCCTGTGAACGCTTGCGTCCGAAAATACCCCGGGCCGGCATTTAAATCGACACCGAAGAAAAGAATAACCGTGGAGACAGACCAACCCGATTCCGAATCAAAAAAAACAGGGGGCGAATTGATGAGATCCTTTTTGAAAATTCCGGTTGATTTTACCCCTGTATTCAGTCCGACTTTGGGGGGAGTGTATCTCGCGGAACTATTTCCTTCGGTATCCGATTCCGGCTCGATGTCTATTAAGGATAACTTTAACTGGTTGATAGTCAAAGGGACCATCACGTTCTGGAAGCCTTCAAGCGGGGTGTCTATAGCCGTTAAGCCGGATGCGTGTTCTTCGGGCGCGCTTGATTGAACAAGTTGCACGGAAAGTGGATCCCCGCTTTCTTCAAAGGCCGAGTGGTTGAAAAACTGCCATTCGGCCGATGCCGCCAGTGGGAGCACAACAGCTGAAATTAGCAGCGCGATGCTGATAAATAGTAATCTTCTCAATCTGTTTTCCTCGGTATGGCCACGCGCTGCATTTGTAAATTCGATGGGCGATGCAGGCGGGTGATGCGCTTAGATTATCAATAATGGTTAATCCTTATCAGATAGGGAGGTGACTGTCAAGTCTTCGGATCGCCTAATTTCATGATAACAGGCTGAGTTAAAAGAATTAAAATTTCTATTTCAGTCTCATTCATAATCCATCGGAAAGTTTTCTTCCAGATTAGACCCTCTATCAGAAACATACGCGTTTTTGCGTGCATGTTCACTGAAAGTGAAAGATGGCTTTTGCCTTCCAGCATCCAAGCCTTCAAGCATCCGGCTTTGCCGGATTAGGGAATAGCGACCAGAAATGATTCAGCGGGCCGACCCCTCGGCCAATAGTCAAGGCGTGTTCGATACAGGCAGTGATATAGATTTTGGCTTTTGCTACGGCGGCTTGAAGCGTGTGGTTGTTGGCCAGATTGGCGGCAATCGCTGCGGACAGCGTGCAGCCGGTACCGTGTGTGTTTTTTGTCTGAACCCGATTGCCGGTAAAATGATGATAGTGCGTGCCGTCGAACAGAACATCGGTGGGGTCAAACAGGGCATGCCCACCTTTCAGCAGAACGTTGGCTGGGCCTTTTTCATACATCATGGCCGCTGCTTTTTCCATATCTGCCATAGAATGAATGGGGATGCCGGTAATCAATTCCGCTTCCGGAATATTGGGCGTTACAAGGGTGGCCAGAGGAAAAAGTTCACGGATGAGAAGACCGACTGAATTTTGCCGTAAAAGGGGATATCCGCTTTTTGATACCATCACGGTATCGAGAATGATATGTTTCGGGTGAAATCGCTTCAGTTGTGCGGCAACAGCACGAATGCTCAGATCATTGGACACCATACCGATCTTTACGGCATGAACCGTGATATCGGTAAAAATGGCTTCCATTTGCCGTGAAATCGTTTCAGGCGAGATATTTTCAACGCAGGTGATTCCCAGCGTGTTTTGCGCCGTAACGGCTGTTATGACGCTCATGCCGTAGACCCCGTGCGCTGCGAACGTCTTAATGTCCGCTTGAATGCCGGCACCGCCGCTGCTGTCCGAACCGGCAATCGTAAGCACATGTTTCATTGAAATCCTTTCAGCCCGAAGGTGTCTCGGTAATGGCGCCGCCCGACCGTTTAGAGCTGATATTAACATATTTGAGTGGAAAGTCTAATCAAAGACGGGGCATCAAAGACGGGAGATTTACCTTAGCTTCCGTTCGATCGAGAATGGAAGCAACCGCAGACTGGAAAGTCGATTGAAGAGAGGCGTATTTTTACTGGTATCCATGTAAATAACTATAAATAACAAAAGGTTTTGATTGTTATTGTCCTGTTTTCAGAAACGGTTCAAGAATTTGAATAAGCGGAAGAACGATCATAAGCGCCTGACATATAAATAATTTTATAATAACAGCGTGAGACAGATGTTCAAGATGTTGAACTTAAGCCGCTTGAAAATCAACCGGTGCGGTGTCGCTTCGAAGTGCCTCTCAGGCTATCGATAGTATTATTATATAAAAACCAATTAGTTATAATTTTTTTTCTCACAAATAATCGCTTTTATTCGCATTGGCAAGCTTATTGCTTTTCACTAAACTGAACCAGATATTTTTTTCATCTGTTCTCCTCCTCGTCAGCCGGTTGCTTGGGCTCAACCTGCTGATGCCTTCTCCTCGAAACGGCTGACCCGGGAAACCGGTTCAGCCGTTTTTCTTGTAAAAAACATGTTGAATACATCTCGTGTCATCATTCATTATTCCTTGACAGACGGTCTTCATTTGATTATAAATCGCTCCTTGATTCTATTTTTATTGTACTAATAACATCCGGGGAATGATGGCCTAATCCGGCAAAGCCGGATGCTGGAAGGCTGGGAGGCATAAAAGCTATCTTTCACCTTCAGTGAACATACACGCAAAACCGTGTATGCTTCTGATAGAGGGGCTAAATAGCGACGGTATCGGAAGACGGGTTGCCGGGGGTTTTCTGTTACGTTTGGGTGATCGAGGAGGTCAGCGCAGTATGCGGCTCGAAAATTTGTTGGACCAGAAAAAAAACGAAATTATGAATGATTGGTTTAATCGCTTGATTGAGACTTATCCCCCCGAGACCGCCCCGTTTTTTAAAAGTCAAAAAGACCCGTTTGCCAATCCTGTCGGGGGCACGGCCAGGCGCGGCATAGAAGGCGTCTATAACGAGTTGTTGGGAGGAATGAATGTTCAGCTCATCACTTCTTTTTTGGATTCGCTCATTCGCATACGGGCGGTCCAGACGATGTTCAGTGCGTCCCAGGCGGTTGGCTTTATATTCTTATTAAAAAAAAGCATTCGAACTTATCTAAAAAAAGAGATTCAGACCTATCAGTTGCACGATGCGTTGCTAGATTTTGAGATGAAAATCGATGAACTTGCGCTGATTGGTTTTGATGTTTTCACGGCTTGCAGGGAAAAAATAGCAGACTTGAGGGCAACCGAACTCAAGGATAGGACATTGCGCGCGTTTGAACGGGCAGGGCTTGTGGTCGGTGAAAGCTGATCGCGCTTAGCCCAGTGAATACATTAACATATGGATGGCGAACCCCGGGGGTATTTGACGGGCGCTGATCGGCGGCAGGATGTCGAAGCGCTTGACCTAAGTGAATGAGAAAATGCGTCCTGTGTCGCCCAGTGAGGAATGGCTGTATGAATGTAAATTATGTGGTATCCCTTTTAGCGGTAATTGTTTTGGCACTGATTGCCCTCATAGGGTCGGCACTACCGGGAGGTCAAGGTCTTTTCGGTATTTTTATCCCATATGTGGCTGTCCTGATTTTCATCTGTTTTTTTTGCTACCGGATTATCGATTGGGCCCGCAGGCCGGTTCCGTTCCGGATAACCTCCACTTGCGGACAACAGAAAACATTGTCCTGGATCGCGCACGATCGGTTTGAGAACCCGACAAAAGCCTGGGAAGTGGTTGTGCGAATGGTTCTGGAGATTTGTTGTTTCCGTTCTCTTTTTCGCAACACGAAGGCGTCGCTAAAAGAGGGCGGGAAATTAACCTACAGCCTTGAAAAATGGTTGTGGCTTGGTTCCATCGCTTTTCATTATGCATTTCTGACGGTGCTGATACGCCATTTCAGATTTTTTCTCGAGCCGGTGCCGGTATGGCTGAAACTGCTTGAGAGTCTGGACGGGTTTCTTCAGGTCGGGCTTCCGGGCGTTCTGATGTCGGGCTTTGTGTTGTTGGCGGGCGTCACCTTTCTGTTTCTCAGGCGCTTGTTCATTCCCCAGGTTCGCTACATTTCCCTGGCTTCGGATTATTTCCCTTTGTTTTTGATCTTCGGCATTGCAGCCTCGGGCTTGCTCATGCGCTATGTGACCAAGATCGATGTGGTAAGCGCTAAGGAATTGACAATGGGCCTGGTGACGTTGCATCCGGTAATACCGGCGGCGGGCGTTGGCAGCATTTTTTATGTTCATATCTTTTTAGTTTCCGTATTGCTTGCGTATTTTCCCTTCAGCAAGCTGATGCATGTCGGGGGTATTTTCTTAAGCCCCACCAGAAATATGACGGGTAACTCGCGGGCTGTTCGCCATGTTAATCCATGGAATTATCCCGTCCATGTGCATACTTACGAGGAATACGAAGACGAATTCAGGGAGAGAATGATTGAGGCTGGCCTGCCAGTGGAAAAGGAGTAGATAATGTCGGACGACCTTATAAAATCGGATGAACTGATATCCCGATTGGATTACAAGACACCCAAAACCGGGTGGATGGATACCCCGGCTGTAATTCGCAAGGGAATGTACTGCTATGCGGCCAATCCGAAAAGCGTAGAGTACGTGGGAATGCCCCACGCCCGCAAATGGAATCCACCGGATGAGGACTGGTTGCTGCCGGAAAACTGGCAGGAAATCGTCCTGAACGGACTTAAAGATCGCCTGGATAAGTTCCGTTCGCTGAAGTTATTCATGGATGTTTGTGTGCGTTGCGGGGCATGCGCGGATAAATGTCATTTTTTCCTCGGCTCAGGTGATCCCAAAAATATGCCTGTGTTGCGGGCTGAATTGTTGCGATCCGTCTATCGCAACGAATTCACCAGGGCCGGAAAAATCATGGGGAAGATGGTGGGGGCGAGAAAACTCACCGTAGAGGTCTTGAAGGAGTGGTGGTATTACTTTTTTCAGTGCTCGCAGTGTCGGCGTTGTTCGGTGTTTTGCCCATACGGCATCGACACGGCGGAAATCACTATTCTGAGCAGGGAGCTGTTAAACGAGCTGGGCCTGAACATTGACTGGATTGCAACACCGGTGGCCAATTGCTACCGAACCGGCAACCATTTGGGGATTCAGCCCCATGCCTTTAAGGACATGCTTGATTTCTTCGTGGATGACATTGAAGAAATAACCGGTCTCAACATGGCGCCAAATTACAACCAAAAAGGCGCGGACATTCTTTTCATCACGCCATCCGGCGATGTTTTCGCGGACCCGGGCACCTATACCTGCATGGGATATTTGATACTCTTTCATTATCTGAAAGAGAAATACGGCTTGAAAGTCACCTGGAGCACCTATGCGTCCGAAGGTGGAAATTTTGGATCCTTTACGTCCCACGAGATGATGAAGCGGCTCAACGCCAAGATGTACGCGGAAGCCAGGCGTCTTGGCGTCAAATGGATTCTTGGTGGAGAGTGCGGGCATATGTGGCGGGTCATTCACCAGTACATGGATACCATGAACGGTCCCGCGGATTTTCTGGAAACACCGGTCTCTCCCATTACGGGAACGGTCTTTGAGAATGCCAAAGCCACGAAAATGGTTCATATTTCCGAATTCACGGCGGATCTGATCAAGCACGGCAAGTTGGATCTGGACCCGAGCCGAAACGATCACATGCGCGTGACCTATCATGATTCCTGCAACCCCTCGCGGGGAATGGGGATGTTTGAAGAGCCCCGCTATATCATTCAAAGTGTGTGCAATAACTTCTTTGAAATGCCTGCCAACACGATTCGCGAAAAAACATTCTGCTGCGGCAGCGGGTCCGGACTCAATGCCGGAGAAAATATGGAACTGCGTATGATGGGCGGGTTTCCCCGGGCCAACGCAGTCAGGCATGTCCATGAAAAATACGGGGTGAACATGCTCTCTTGTATCTGTGCAATAGACCGGGCCGCATTGCCGGCGCTGATGGATTACTGGGTACCGGAAGTGGGGGTGACGGGCATTACCGAACTGGTGGGCAACGCCCTGATTCTGCCGGGCGAAATAAAGCGCACCACGGATCTGCGCGGTGAACCGTTACCGGGAATGGAGGATGAAGATGCCGAGTAATAAGAAAATCTATAATAAGGGGCTGATTCTGGCTGGCTTGGCTGTATTCCTGATTGTCGTTACCAGCCCGTTTTGGGGCAATTTCGGAACGGCCGCTCCGGTTCCCGAACTGATATTGACCGAAAAAGCCAAGGCCGCCAAAACCTGCGTGTTTTCCAAGGAAGCCATGAAAACAGAGCATATGCAACTCTTGGATGTTTGGCGGGATACCGTGGTTCGGGACGGCAAGCGCGTCTATGTCAACAGCGATGGCAAGTCATTTAACATGAGCCTTTCCAATGGGTGTCTGGATTGCCATTCCAACAAAGCCGAATTTTGTGACAGATGCCATAATTATGCCTCAGTAACGCCGTATTGCTGGGACTGCCATATTGATAAACCGAAGGAGAGCTAATGATGGAAAGCAGCAGACGAAGCTTTTTGAAAATAGCCGGCCTGTCCGCAATCGGTCTGGGCGCCCGGCCGGTTTTGGATGTGCTGGCCGAATCCGGCGGTCATGGCGGCGCAGCCGAACCGCAGATGCTGAAAAATGAAACAGCGCTGACGGCCAAACGCTGGGGCATGGTGGTGGATACGCGAAAGATTCATTCAAGCCAGGATCTGGAACCCTTAATCAAGGCCTGCCACAAAGTTCACAACGTGCCGAATTTGCAGAACAAGAACCATGAAATTAAATGGATTTGGGAAGAAGAATTCAAGCACGCCTTTCCTACCAAAAATCATGAATTTATAAATGAAAAGGTGGAACATACCCCATTCCCGGTTTTCTGCAATCATTGCAAGAATCCACCCTGTGTTCGTGCTTGCCCGACTAAGGCGACCTTTAAGCGGGAAAGTGACGGCGTTGTGCTGATGGATTTTCATCGGTGCATCGGGTGCCGGTTTTGTATGGCGGCCTGCCCCTACGGTGCCAGGAGTTTCAACTTCCGGGATCCGCGTCCTTTTATAAGCGAACAAAGCCTGGATTTTCCCACCCGGAGCATGGGGGTTGTGGAGAAATGCAATTTCTGCGCGGAACGGCTGGCCGTCGGGAAAATGCCTGCCTGTGTGGAGGCTTCCAACGGCATTTTGACTTTCGGTGATCTGGATGATCCGAATTCAGAGGTGAGAGCGCTTCTGAAATCCAATTACATGATACGGCGCAAAGAGGCTCTGGGAACCGAGCCGAGTGTCTACTACATCGTATGAGGTGGTTATGCTTGAACTGGCATTAAGTGGAAACAAACGATATTATGTGTGGATGACCGGGCTTCTGGTGGTCATCGGAGTCGGCTTTCTAATTTACTTGAAACAGCTCAGTTTCGGTCTGGGCATTACCGGGATGACCCGGGATGTGACCTGGGGATTTTATATTGCTCAGTTTACCTTCCTCGTAGGTGTCGCCGCTTCGGCGGTGATGCTGGTGCTTCCCTACTATCTTCACAATTACAAGGCGTTCGGCCGCATCACGATTCTGGGTGAATTTCTGGCCGTCGCGTCTGTCACCATGTGCGTGCTCTTTATTTTTGTGGATATGGGGCAACCCATGCGGGTATTAAACGTTTTACTTTACCCCACGCCCAATTCAGTCCTGTTCTGGGATATGATCGTACTTAACGGGTATCTGCTTCTAAATATCGTGATCGGCTGGCAGGTTCTGGACGCCGAGCGAAACGGTGTCGCGCCGCCCAAATGGATCAAGCCTTTTATTTATCTTTCCATTCCCTGGGCTGTGAGCATTCACACCGTAACCGCCTTTTTGTACTGCGGTCTGCCGGGAAGAGGCTTCTGGTTGACGGCCATTTTGGCGCCCCGGTTTTTGGCCTCCGCCTTTGCGGCCGGTCCCGCCTTTTTGATTCTGTTGTGCCTCTTTGTGCGTCGAATCTCCAATTTTGATCCGGGCAGGGAGCAGATTCAGTCCCTGGCCAAAATTGTAACCTACGGCATCATCATCAATGTGTTTTTCTTTTTCTGTGAGGTGTTCGTCGTATTTTACAGCCGTATTCCCGAACACATGGATCACCTGACCTATTTGTTTTCCGGACTTCACGGGCATGGCGTTTTGGTGCCGTGGATGTGGTCCTCTATGGCGCTGATGTTCATCGGTATCATTCTGCTGGTCAACCCCGTTACGCGACGAAATGAAGGGGTGCTGGCGGTTGCCTGCGTTGTCATCTTTATCGGTACCTGGATCGACAAAGGGCTCGGCATGATTTCCGGCGGCTTTGTGCCATCTCCGCTGCACCATGTGAACGAATACATTCCAACGGTTCCGGAGCTGGTGATCAGCCTGGCCGTCTGGTGTGTCGGTTTTCTGGTGCTGAGCGCTTTATTCAAAATGGCCATCACGGTCAAGGAAGAAGTGCGGGCCTAAAGACCGCAACGCGCAATTTATACCTAATAAAGAGGGGCTTCCCGTGTCAATAAGGGATGCCCCTTTTTTATTCGGTTTAACACTATAACCCGAACTCGGTTTTCATGATTCGGTATAGCGCGTTGCCGACGGCAAGCCCCTGGTCGATAAAACGGGGCCCGTAGATTTTGCCGGTGGCGGACCGGAAGGTGGCGCTGATTTTGGAAAGATAGGCCATTCCCTTGGGAAATGCGGCGACAAATTCATCTACCGGGGTATGGTTGAAAGCCACCATGTCCCAAAGGGTGTCGGCAAAGGTGTCCGGCCCCCAGCGAAATTTGTCGGCATCATACAAGCAGTCCGAAAGGAGCTGTCCTGTTTGGCTTTCTGCTTCAAGCGGCGTCTTGAATGCCTCGTGGTTCCGAATGGCGATGTAGATATCGTTAATTTCAACCGGGGTTAGGGTATACGCTTTTAATACCTTTTTTGCGTAGTTGGCGCCGGAAAGGGCGTGGTCCCGATCCTTGCGTCGAATATCGTGCAGCAGCGCCGCACATTGTATCAGAGTCAGTTGACGCTGAATGACGCGTTTGGTCAATCCGGCGGCCGTTCCTTCAACGATAATCAGGGTGCCGGCGTCCAACGTGACCTTGATGGAATGTTCCATTCCGTGGCCGAAGTCGTTGTCTATGGTTTCGGAGATAAAATCCCGAAGCTCGGATACGATCACATCCGTGGCAAGAACTTGCGATGACCGTTCGCCGGCCCGGGCAAAGTCTTTATGAAAATCCGACAGGGGAAGTTGCGAGATGAGTTGAAGCGTTCGCTTCTGTAAGCGCCGATAAATGGGATCCATGCTTCGCTTGTGTTCGGTTATGCGGCATTCGGCCGGCCGGCATGTTGTGCGCTCGTGCCGGCCGTAGAGATGAAATGCGGTATAAGAGAAGGATTAACTGCCCACAATGTCGAATACCGGGGAACAGACTTTCCATTGGCCGTTCTCTTTGACCACTTTGATGGTTTCATGCACCTCGTGTACCTTCCCGAGTTTAAAAAAAGCGGCAATAATAGGAAAGACCGGGTTTATGGCCGTTCTTCGATGAGCTGTCAGATGCACATCCGCCTCCGTATCACTTTTTTGTACGGTGTGAGTTTTTAGCTCGTAAAGCGAACTTTTGGCCATGCCGATATCAAACCCGCGTTGTCGCGTTTCATTCGTCGTGCGTTGAATAAAATCAGCAACTATAGCGGTTTGTTGCTTCGGTTTTTGGGTTGCGCACAGATAGTTCGCCATGGCTGGATCCAGGCGAAAATACGCACGGGCGAAATCAGCGGCAACTTGGTAAGGGGTTTGTTTGCAATCCAACACGATAAAAGCGGCCTGAAGAAGTACTGCTATCACCAATGTCAGCACAAAGGGCATGAGTCGATTTACCGGGAACATAGTCAATTCCTCCTTTAAAAAGCACATAGTTACCAGGGGGGTTTCGAGTGATTCATATTAAAAATCGCCAATTAACATGGAACAGGCCACAAAACAAGAAATTTTGTATGCGTTCGATGATCATACTTGGTTGACCGGCGGGCACTATTAGGCTATTTCTCTATATTCTTACCATATTTCGAGGCTGGAACCCGTATGATTGGAAAAATTAAACAACTGAGTAGCAGCTTTTTTTTAAAAGTAATCATGACGGTCGGCATTACCCTTTTCTGTAGCCTTACCCTTTGGATTTTTTTGAGTGTTCGATTCCAGCGCGCCCAAACGACCGAACACATGATTTCGAGTGCGGAAAAGCTGGCAACGACGATTCGGCTCGGAACACGGTACGCCATGATGCTCAATGCCAGGGAGGACCTTAACCAGATTATCCGAAACGTGAGTCGGCAAGAGGACCTGAAAACCATAAGAATCTATAACAAAAAAGGAGAAATTAAGTTTTCAAGCCATGAAGGTGAGATCAACCGGCAAACCAATATTCGGGCCGAAGCCTGTGACGCGTGTCATCGGCACGAACCGCCGTTGTCGGTGGTGGATAGGAACAGACGGGTTCGTTTTTTTACATCCGAAGAGGGCGTTCGTATGCTCGGTGTCATCGCCCCCATATACAATGAGCCGGGATGTTCTGCCGATGCGTGCCATTTTCACCCCGAGAACAAATCCATCCTCGGTGCCCTTGATGTCGTTGTTTCCTTGGAAAAAGTGGATGCCCATATTTCAGAGGTTCAGCAGCAGGCCGGCCTCATGGCGGTTTTGATGTTTGTGGTTACTTCCGCGCTTATTTTCATCCTGGTGATTCGGTTCATTCGCCGGCCGATTCAAAAGCTGATACAGGGGACGGCACAATTGACGGCGGGCCGCTACGAGACGCGGGTGGATTTGAAACAAAGCGGCGAATTGGGGCAGCTGGCCGATGCGATCAACCTGATGGGGGAAACCATCGGCAAAAAGGAAGCGGCGATTCATAAACAGCGGGACGACTATCAGCGCCTTTTTGAAATGGTGCCCTGTATCATCACGGTACAGGACCGGAATTTCCGATTAATCAGCTATAATCGCCAGTTTGCTGAAAAATTCAACCCGAAGCCCGGCGCGTATTGTTATGCTGCCTATAAGTGCAGAGAAGAAAAATGCGAAAGCTGCCCGGTTGAAAGGACTTTTGCGGACGGCTTAAGCCATCACAGTCAGGAGACGGCGTATCAAAAAGACGGCACAGCCAGGCATTGGATTGTTCGAACGGCGCCGATCAGAAATGCCGAGGGTGAAATTATTGCGGCGATTGAGATGAGCATCGATATTACGCATCGCAAATTGCTTCAACATGCCCTGGAGCAATCCGAAAAAAAATATTATGCTATTTTCAACAATGTCCCCAATCCGATTTTCGTCCTGACGGCCGATACGCTGGAGATCATCGATTGCAATGATTTGGCCGTGAATGTTTACGGCTATAGCAAAAGCGAACTTCAGAAAAAATCCTTTATGTCTCTTTTTCGAAAAGAGGACCGGAACCATATGCGGGGTCAGATAAAAGCCGGTGCCGTGATTAACCAGACGCGCCAGATTGATAAGAACGGCAATGCGCGGTTTTTCAGTATTCGGGTTTCCCCTTCCGACTACCCCGGAAAACCGGTGTTGCTGGTAACCACCAGTGATATCACGCAATGGCTGGAAACGGAGCAGCAGCTCATTCAGGCGGGGAAAATGGCGACACTTGGGGAAATGGCCACGGGCGTGGCCCACGAACTGAATCAACCCCTGTCGGTGATTAAAACCGCGGGCAGTTATTTTATTAAAAAAATACGGAATAAGGAGCCGATCAAGGACGAGATTCTTGAAACCCTCGCCGAGGAGATCGACAGCCATGTGGATCGGGCGACCAAGATCATCAACCACATGCGCCAGTTCGGCAGAAAGTCTACCGGCGAAATGGAACCGGTTCATATCAATGAGATTTTGCTCAGGGCCTTTGAGATTTTCAAGCAACAGCTCCAACTTCGGCAAATCGATGTCGGCTGGGAGCTTGCCGAGGGGCTGCCGGAGATTTTGGGGGATGCCGGACGTCTGGAGCAAGTTTTTATTAATCTCCTGATAAATGCCCGGGACGCCATAGAAGACAGATTCGAAGGGCGGGAAGTTACCGGAGATGAAAAAAAGATCACCCTCCGAAGTCAACGGGGTGAGTCCACTCTGTGGGTGGAAATTCAGGACACGGGCGTCGGTATAGACCCTTTTGTCGCGGAAAGGGTGTTTGAGCCTTTTTTCACAACCAAAAAAGTAGGTAAGGGTACCGGACTCGGTCTTTCCATCAGCTATGGAATCGTCAAAGACTGCGGCGGAGAGATTTTTGTGGTTCCAACGACCCAAGGCGCCTGTTTCAGGTTAACCTTTCCGATTCCTCCGAAAATTGAAGATGGAGATGCGCCATGAGCACCGATGCTCAGACGATATTGTTGGTGGATGACGAAGCCGGTATTCGAAAGGTGTTGGGAATTGTCCTTTCGGATTTGGGATATCGGGTGCTGACCGCGGCGAATGCCGATGAAGCGCTTCAGTTGTTTGACCGGGAACGGCCCGAGATCGTGCTGACGGACATCAAAATGCCCGGCAGGGACGGGCTTAGCCTGCTATCGGATATTAAACGGATCTGCCCGGATACCGAGATCATCGTGATCACCGGGCACGGTGAGCTGGAATTGGCTATTCGCAGCCTGAAATTGGAAGTAGCTGATTTTGTAACAAAGCCAATTCGTGATGACATTTTAGAGATGGCGCTGAAGCGTGCCCGGGACCGAATCACCATGCGTCGGCAACTTCGGGACTATACGGAGAATCTAGAACGGTTGGTGGCGGAAAAGGCAAAAAAACTGGTTTCCGCCGAGCGCATGGCCGCCATCGGGGAGACGGTGGCCGGTATGAGCCACACCATCAAAAATATTGCCGGCGGGTTGAAGGGCGGCGTGTATGTTCTGGAAAAAGGCCTGACGCTGGAGGATAAAAATTATCTGCGGCAGGGGTGGGAAATGGTCCGGGGGAATGTTGAGAAAATAACCAATCTTTCCATGGATTTATTAAACTATTCCAAGACCGGTGACATCTCAATGGAATTATGTGATCCGAACCAGCCCGCCCGGGATGCCGCAAGGCTCATGACAACACAGATGACCGGAAAACGGGTTGCTTTTGAAATGGAATGGGCGCGGGGATTAACACCGGTATTCATGGATGCCGAAGGCATTCAGCGCTGCCTCTTGAATGTTCTCGCCAACGCTTTGGATGCGTGTACGCAAGAGGAATCGGCGCGGGAAGGAAAGCGCATCAGGCTCAGAACCCTGGCTGAACCCGGATGGGGGGTAACTTATCAGGTGAGCGACAATGGATGCGGCATGGACGATTCCGTACAGGCGGGTCTTTTTCAACGATTTTTTACGACCAAGGGCACCCGGGGGACCGGTATCGGGTTGATGCTCACCAAAAAAATCATTGAAGCCCACAGGGGGGAGATTCGGGTGGCATCTGAAAAGGGAAAAGGGACTTCTTTTGTCATTCGGCTGCCGCGCGTTACCAAGGCGTCGGTGAATGATGTGGCCACCTAACCCGGCAAAGCCGGAAGCTGGGCGGCTGGGATGCTGGGATGCTTGGCAGCTAACAACCTTCTCCAATGATACTCGCTTTTTCGTGCATGTTTCTGATAAAGGGTCGAAAGGGCCTAATGACGGCTTATGGATCAGATTTTACTAACTTATACACAGTTGTTCCGCCTTTTTGACTCCCTGGCCATCGGCGCCATTTTGTTGTCTCCCGATTTTAACCTTATGGGGTTAAACCGGTCCGCGGAACTGATGACCGGTGCGTCGGCGGCAGAGGCGAAAGGAAAGCCCTGCCGACAGGTGCTGGCGCAAGGGTGGTGTGACGGCGCGTGCCGGTTTGAATCGCTTGAGCCGGGGCACCGTCTATCTGCCGATAAAGAGGCGTGTATCGCCGGACTTGATCCGGACGGGCGAAACCTGACCCGCATGTTGCTGCCATTACAACCGCAAAAAGGCGCTTTAACCGGCTGGCTCGAGATTTTTCAGGACCATAGCGCATTTAAAGACTTATTAAAGCGAATCCGGTATGAAGATCAGCGCTTGAAAATGATTCTGGACAATCTGGATATCGGTGTGATGACCGTTGACCGCGGTGAACATGTTACCTTTTTCAATACGACCGCTGAAACGATCACCGGGTATTCCAGAGAAGATATTCTCGGCAAATCGATCTCGCTGCTGTTCCAAGAGAGGGAGGCGCAAAATAACCACCGTTTAAACGAGACCATTCGGGACGGGGAACCCAGATCGAGCCAAGAAACGCTGCTTACCACCCGGGGTGGAGACACCCTTCCGGTTCGTGCCGAGTATATGGCGCTGAAGAACAAAGAGGGAAAAATCGTTGGCGGGCTTGCCACCATTTCGGACCTGTCGTTGTTTCACCAGCTAAACCGTGCGATTCAGGATCGATATACCTTTTACGACATGGTGGGCCGATCGCCCGCCATGAAACGGTTGTTTGAAATCATACCGGTCGTTGCCGTCAGCGACGCCACGGTGCTGATCGAGGGCGCCACGGGAACCGGAAAAGATTTGGTGGCCAACGTGATTCACAATGCCAGCCACCGGGCCGATCGGCCCCTGATCAAAGTGAATTGCGCCGCATTGCCGGATAATTTGCTGGAATCGGAAATGTTCGGGTATGTCAAAGGCGCCTTCACCGGCGCGGATCGCGATAAACCGGGCCGGTTTCAGGATGCGGACGGCGGGTCGATATTCCTGGATGAAATCGGGGATATGCCGCTGCAGCTGCAGGCCAAACTGCTGCGCGTGCTTGAAGACAGGGAGTTTTATCCCCTCGGAAGCCGCAAAACGGTCAAGGTCGATATTCGGATTATTTCGGCCACCAACGCCGGACTGGAGACCCTGGTGAAAGAAAAGCGGTTTCGGGAGGATCTTTATTACCGGCTGAACGTGATGCGCCTGGAAGTGCCGCCGCTTTGCGAGCGAAGGGATGACCTGCCGCTTCTGATATCTCATCTTCTAAAAAAACTTGCGGCCGGCCGATTCAGAAAACCGCCCGAAATTTCTGAAGACGCCATGGCGGTGTTGCTCAATCATAATTACCCCGGCAATATTCGGGAATTGGAAAATATCATTGAACATGCGCTGATTATCAGCCGTGGGGAACCAATTCGCAAAAGCCATTTGCCGTTTTCGCTTCAGCAGCAAGTCGACCCTTGCCGAGTGGAAAACGTGCCGGAAAGCCCGCGCCTGAATGAGGGAGTTGAATCTGGAGAAAAAACACTGATACTGGCGGCGTTGCGTAAACACCATTGGCAGCGGGGTGAGGCCGCCGGGGAATTGGCCATTGATCGAACGACCCTCTGGCGGAAGATGAAAAAATACGGCTTGTCGCCTGAATGACCGGAGCGCCATCGTTTCGCCTTTTAAGCGGTTAAGTCGGTTTGGTTTAGTCGCGGGACAGGCTCGGCGTCCTTGAATGAATTTCATTCATTTTTTTTAATAGTTTGTAATCCATCAATATTGTTCAGAGTTTTTTTGGTCAAAAACATAAAAAAAACGGTTGACAGACCTTGCTTTTCTTGACTATAACGCTCGGAAAATAATCCGACTGTTAAAGTCAAGAAAGTATTCATGCTGATTACAAAGAAGAACCAATACGCTTTGCGAGCCGTTTATGAGTTGGCGAGGCAACAGGGATCCGGGCCGGTAAAGATCAGTCATATTGCCGAAGCGCAAGCGATTCCGGAGCGGTTCCTTGAAGTGATTCTCTGGCAGCTCAAAAAAAGTGGTTTTGTCAAATCAAAACGGGGCTATCAAGGGGGGTATGTATTGGTTCCTTCGCCGGACAAGCTGACGGTCGGAGATTTGATGCGGTATTTTCAAAAGGATGTGAATGTCACCCAATGCATGGCGCCGATTCCCGAGTCCAAATGTCCGTTTCAGGGGGATTGTGCGTTTTTTCCGATGTGGAAAAAGGTTAGGGACGCCATGTACAATGTTTTTGATAGTACTACCATTCAAGATTTGTTGAATAACCAACGATCCGACGGTAAATACCCGATTTGAGGTCTTGACATAATATGGATGAAAAGTGATGCAGTTAAGGATTGATGACATGCACAAGGAAAAATCGCGACTGAGAATTGCCGGAAGTATTTTTGTTGCCATCCTTATGATTTGCGCGGTCGGCGCTCATGCGGCCGTCAAATCCTCGCCGCCGGGCGAATCGAGGGCCGATATACTCAACATTGACACGCTGAAGACCTTTGGCCCGCTGGAGCGGGGACCGGTCGAGTTCTTCCACGACAAGCATACCGTTGCCCTGGAAAAAGCCGGAAAGGATTGCGTGGCCTGCCATTTGAAGGAGACCGACAAGGACAGGCTCAGCATCAAATTCATGCGCCTGAAGGAGGACAACAAGAAGGTTGTCATGGATACCTATCATGCCAACTGTATCGCTTGTCACAATCAGATGATGAGTGCGGGGCAGGAAACCGGTCCGATCGTTTGCGCCGGTTGCCATGCCAAAGAGGATCGCGCCATGTCCAGCCGCCGACCCATTGGTCTGGATAAATCCCTTCACTTTCGGCATGAAAAGGCGCTCGAAAAGAAGTGTGAGCAATGTCATCATGTCTACGACGAAAAAGCCAAAAAGCTGATCTACGAAAAGGGCAAGGAAGGCACCTGCCGTTACTGTCATAAGGAGATGAGCGAAGAAAACCGAATCTCCATGCGGCTTGCCGCCCATACCGATTGCGTGGCTTGCCATCGTGCGCTTCAGGTTCAGCATAAGACCGCGGGACCTGTGCAGTGCGGCGGTTGTCACGAGCTGAAACAGCAGCAAAAAATAGAGGTTGTGGCCAATCCGCCCCGAATGGAAATGAAGCAACCCGATACCGTATTTGTTAAAACCGGGCTCAAACCGGACGATGCGACGGTAAGAATGAGTCCGGTGCCCTTTAATCATCAGGGCCATGAGGCGTTGAATGATAATTGCCGGGCTTGTCATCATGCCAGCCTGACTGCTTGCAGTGAATGCCACACGATTCAGGGCAAAAAGGAAGGCGAGGGCGTTAAGCTGGCGCAAGCCATGCATCAGAAAAACGCCATGGCAAGTTGTATCGGATGCCATTCAGAAAAACAGGCGGCAGAGAGTTGTGCCGGATGCCATCATTTCATGTCCCCGACCCGAAAAGGATCGGATGCCGGCTGTCTGGTCTGTCACATGCCCGGCGCCCAAGCGGGCGCGCCGCTGCCGTCTGATGAAAAAATGGCGGCTGAGCTTGCCGGCGGCATGCTGGCGGCACGAACCGCCACGGTGTCGACACTGCCTGAAAACGACATTCCCGAAACGGTGGAGATTAAATCGCTGGCCGATAAATATAAGCCGGTGATTTTGCCGCATCGCAAAATCGTTCTCAAGCTTGCATCCGACATCAAGGATAATAAACTGGCAAATTATTTTCATACGGATCCGGCGACGCTCTGCCAAGGGTGCCATCATAACAGTCCGTTGGCGAAAAAACCGCCGCTGTGCGGCAGTTGTCACGGCGAACCGTTCGACGATCGAAATCCGTTTCGACCGGGCTTAATGGCGGCCTACCATCAACAATGCATGGGGTGCCATGAGGAGATGGGAATTCAGAAACCGGCCAGCAGGGATTGTGTATCTTGTCACAAAGAAAAATAGGGCGCAGCGAAAACGCGCATTAGGCCCAACAGGTTGAGGTGACACAAATGAGTATATCAAGGCGAAAGTTTCTCGGATGGATGGGTGCAGCCGGCGCCAGTACCCTTGTGGGGAAAACGGCGCGGGCGGCTGCCAACAAACAATTTTCCGGTTATCCGGACAGTAACGGGGTTCTCTTCGATAGTGTGCGCTGTATCGGATGCC
Source organism: Desulfobacterales bacterium (assembly GCA_034003325.1). NCBI lineage: Bacteria > Pseudomonadati > Thermodesulfobacteriota > Desulfobacteria > Desulfobacterales > Desulfobacterales bacterium. The sequence goes on along the minus strand of JAVEYW010000022.1, from coordinate 21,781 downwards.
GTAAGTGCGAGGATGCGTGTAATAAGGTCAATGAATTGCCCGCGCCGGAAAAGCCGTTTAACGATTTAACGGTGTTGGATGTACAACGGCGTACCCATGCGAATACCTTTACAGTGGTCAATCAGTACACGCCGCCCGGTGCGAAGGCGCCGGTTTTCAGGAAAATTCAGTGTAATCACTGCTTGGAGCCGGCTTGTGCGTCAGCCTGTTTTGTTCAGGCGTTTAAAAAGACGGAGTCGGGCGCAGTGGCCTATGATGCGTCCGTATGTGTGGGGTGCCGTTATTGCATGATTGCCTGCCCGTTCGAGATTCCGGCCTATGAATACGACAAGGCGTTTACGCCGCGGGTTGTCAAGTGTACCATGTGCCAGCCGCGAATCGAGAAAGGACTCTTGCCGGGCTGCGTGGAGAGCTGTCCCACGGAAGCGTTGACCTATGGAAAGCGCAAGGATTTGCTCAAAATTGCACGCGAGCGGATTCACAATTTCCCGGACAAATATGTCGATTATATTTATGGTGAAAAAGAAATGGGTGGCACGAGCTGGTTGTATCTGTCCGGCGTGCCGTTCAAGGATCTGGGTATGCGCGAGGATCTGGGCACCAAGGCCGCCGGGGAGCTGACCGCCGGTGCGCTGGGCGCGGTTCCGATCGTCGTCGGGCTTTGGCCGGTGCTGCTGACCGGTATTTATGCCGTTACCAAACGGAAAGAAAAAATCGCGCAGGAAGAGCGTGAAGCGGCTGTGGCCAATGCGGTCAATGAGACTCAGGCTGCAGCGGATAAACAGATGATGACCGCCCAGGAAAAGGCCGAGAAGGAAAAAGCCGCCGCGATAGAAAAAGCGGTAAAGCAGGCCCTGGCGGAAGCGGCCAAAGCGCAGGAAGAGGCTGCCAGGGCCGCGGAAAAAGAGCCCGAAGCTAAAGACACACAAGATAAGACAGAGGAGGACGCCTGATGTCAGAGAATGTGACCACGGCCGGCAAATCCATCTGGACGCCGTTTAACATGATTGCCGGCAGTATCGTTATAATGGGCCTGATCCTCACGGTGCTTCGCTTCACCCAGGGATTGGGCGCGGTGACCAATCTAACCGATTACAACCCGTGGGGAATCTGGATCGGTTTTGACCTGCTCGTCGGGGTCGCCTTGGCGGCAGGCGGTTATGTTACGTCCGCAGCCTGCTATATTTTCGGCATGAAACGCTTTCATTCCGCGGTCAGGCCGGCCATTTTGACTGGGTTTCTCGGGTATGCCACGGTCGTTTTGGCGCTTCACTATGATGTGGGCCGGCCCTGGCGCTTGCCCTATCCGTTTATCATGCAGCGGGGAACCACCTCGCTGCTTTTTGAAGTGGCCGCTTGTGTGGCGCTTTACCTCACGGTGTTGTTTATCGAATTTTCTCCTGCGGCCTCCGAGTGGCTCGGATTCAAGAGGGCGCGAAAAATTGCGGTGAGGCTGACGCTGGTGCTTACCATCTTCGGGGTGATTCTATCGACCTTGCATCAGTCTTCCCTGGGCGCGCTTTTCCTTATCGCCCCTTCCAAGCTGCATCCGCTTTGGTATTCAACCTACATTCCGGTTTACTTTTTTATCTCGAGCATCATCGCCGGGCTGTCCATGGTGATCTTTGAAGGTACCTTGTCGCACAAAGCCTTTCACGATAAAATGGACGCCACCCACCTGGCTGAAAGAGATGGCGTCGTGCTCGGTTTCGGCAAAGCGGCTGCTCTGGTGCTGGCGGGCTATTTCATCATCAAGGTGATCGGCCTCTCTGTGGACAACAACTGGCATTACCTCGGTACCGGATACGGCCTGTGGTTTTTGGTGGAGCTGATCGGCTTTGTGGCGGTGCCGTGTTTTATGTACGCCGTGGGCGTTCGGGATAAGAATATGGGGCTGATCAAATTTACGGCCGCCTGGACCGTTTTCGGTATCATTTTAAACCGGCTGAACGTTTGCCTCATCGCATTTAATTACCATCTGCCGGCCAGTGAGCGGTATTTCCCCCATTGGATGGAGATCGGCACCACGGTCTTTCTGGTGACGGTATTGATTCTTGTGTTTCGGTTTATCGTCACGAGAATGCCCATTTTCTATGAACATCCGGAACATAAGGATGCGCATTGATTGGTTGGGCGGGCGGAACGCGTTGCGTAATTACAAAAACCCGGGGCCTTCCGGAGAATTAAACCCGACATCCCGGCGGTAAAAAGGAGAACTTCATTATGGATGGTATGTTTTATACCCTTCAGCAATTCATGACGTTTACCAAAGGCGTTACGTATATCATTATGGTGGCCGCTCTGTTTTCGATGGTCGGTTTCTGGCTGTTCCTGGCCGGAAACGATGAAGATTAAATCGATAGGCGGATTTTAGCGGTTGCGCCGTTGGCAAAGAATTTTTTTTCAAACGGAGAAGTAATATGTATCAATTTGTGACAGGTCCGTTGGCGTGGTTGGCCTTCGCCGTGTTTTTCATCGGGCTGTTGGTTAGAACCATCCGATACATTCGAGGGCTTGATTGGAAATTGGACCGGGTGGCCTACACGGAGCATGCGGTATACGGTGTGAAGGGCGCCATTCGATCCATTCTTTATTGGCTGATACCCTTTGGAACCCATAGCTGGCGGTTTTATAAGGGGATGACCGTGCTGGTCTTCGCCTTTCATATCGGTCTGGTGTTTACGCCCCTGTTTTTAAGGGCGCACAACATTATTTTGCAGGAAAGGTGGGGGTTCAGTTTTTGGTCCCTGCCCGAAGGCGTGGCGGATTTATTGACGGTCACCGTGATTGTGGCCGCCGTGTTTCTGACGCTCCGTCGCATTGCCTTTCCGCAGGTGCGGATTATCACCACCGCTTACGATTATCTGCTGCTGGCCATTGCCACAGCGCCGTTTATCACCGGGTTTATGGCCTATCATCAGGCGCCGGGGTATCAGGGGTGGCTGATCGCGCATATTCTTTGCGGCGAGATGATGTTGGTGGCTATTCCCTTTACGAAGCTGTCGCACTTTGTGTTGTTCTTCCTCTCGCGTGCGCAGCTTGGAGCAGATTTCGGCATTAAGCGCGGCGGAATGAAAAATAAGTTCGCCTGGTAGGAATTGAGATAGAAGGTCCGGGATCAGCGGTACCTGTTCTTTCATGAGTTATCGGCAACCGCTGCTACATATACCATAGACAACACCAAACAAGCTTACAGGATAAAGCCATGCCTGAGGGAACTCTTTGCAATAAGCAACCGTGCACGACAAAGGAAATGCTGGATGCGCTTTTGGCGGATAAGAGCGGCAAGCAGTACTACGACGAAATGAAACAGATCGACGTGGACCAGCAAAAACTGTGGACAACCATTCAAAACACCATGAAGTCCCGGCTCAAGACCTGGCTGGAAATCTGCGCGCATTGCGGAATGTGCGCGGACAGCTGCTTTTTCTACCTGGCCAACAAAAAAGACCCGGAGCAGGTGCCCTCCTACAAGATTCAATCCACCCTGGGAGAGATCGTCAAACGCAAGGGCAAGGTTGATAATGAGTTCATGCATTACGTGATGGACACGGCCTGGGGAAAATGCACCTGCTGTAACCGCTGCGGCACCTATTGCCCCTTTGGCATCGATATGGGCGTGATGTTCAGCTACCTGCGCGGGCTATGCTATTCCCAAGGGTTTGTCCCGTGGGAACTTAAAATCGGCGCCGGCATGCATCGCATCTATCAGGCGCAGATGGACATTACCTCGGAGGACTGGGTGGAGACCTGTGAGTGGATGGCCGAGGAGCAGGAAGAAGAATGGCCCGGTCTTGAAATTCCGATTGACAAGGAAAATGCGGACATCCTCTATACGGTAAACGCTCGCGAACCCAAACACTATCCTGAAGATCTAGCCGAGGCTGCCATTTTGTTTCACCTCGCCGGCGAAAACTGGACGGTACCGAGCGTGGGATGGGAAGAGACCAGTCTGGCCATGTTTGCAGGGGACTGGGAAGCCTGCCGGATTCAAGTACAATCCGTTTACGATGCCATGAAGCGCTTAAATCCCAAGCGCATGGTGGTAACCGAGTGCGGCCACGCCTACCGGGCCACGGTGATTGAAGGCCCCTACTGGGCGGGGATTAAAACCGGGCAGACGCCTGTGCCGAGCTTTCATTATGTGGAGTGGGTGGCCGAAGCCCTGACCACCGGAAAGATCAAGATCGATCCCACCAAAAAAATCAAGGAGCCGGTCACTTATCAGGATTCGTGCAATTACATTCGAAATGCGGGCCTCAAGGACGCCGCCCGGACCATCATGGGCTACATTGCCGAGGATTTCCGGGAAATGAAACCCAACAAAGAGCATAATTTCTGCTGCGGCGGCGGCGGCGGCATGAACGGGCTGGGCCGGTATCGGGAACAGCGCAACATGGGCTTAAAGGTCAAACGCGATCAGATTCTGGCGACCGGCGCCAAACTGGTGATATCACCCTGCCATAACTGCTGGGATGCGATTCGGGATCTGGAGGAAGTCTATCATGTCGGGATCAGATGGTCTTTTTTAAAGCCGCTGCTGATTAAAATGGCCATTGTGCCGGATCACTTAAAGCCGCCCGAGGAAGAAGAATAGCCTTTCCGTTATCACCGTAAGTTAAAGGGGAAGCTCACGTTGCTTCCCCTTTTTTTATGGGTGCCATATCGTGTGAATCTTTGGGCGGATGTCTCTCCCCGATTTTGTTGAATGCGGCAGCGGTGATAAACGCAATCGCTTCAGGCCATCGCGGCAAGGCTCTGTTCGATGATGCTGTGGAACATCGCGATCTTGTACCTGTTCCCGGACATGGGGGCCGCATTTTTCATAGCCGCCCGGGCGGTTTCAGCGATGATGTCATCGTTCAGGACCTTTCCGGTGAGAACTGCCTCTGCCGCTGTGGCACGAAAGGGAACGGGCGCGGCCCCGCTCAATACGATTCGGCAGTGGGCCACCCGGCCCTTTTCGATCAAGAGCGCGAGGGCGACGCCGGCCAGGGCAAAATCCCAGACACCGCGCGCCCGAACCTTTCGGTAGGTGCTTTTATGACCCTTCGGGGGCGGCGGCAGGAGAATCTCCGTCAGAATCTCACCCGTGGCAAGAACGGTTTCTTTTGTGTAATCGTCGGCGGGTGACACATAAAACGCTTCCACCGGAACGCGCCGCTCCCCCTTAGGCCCGGCAATCACGACGGTTGCTTCCAACGCGGCAAGGGCTGTGGCGGTATCCGAGGGATGGACCATATAGCAGTTATCGCCGCCGATAATGCAGTGACGGGCGTTTTCACCATCGACGGCGTAGCAGAGGTCCCCGCCCTTTCTCAGGCAGTGAAAATCGCCCCGGTAATACCCGCACCGGGGTTTTTGGCAGAGGTTTCCCCCGAGGGTTCCCTGGTGGCGTAACTGCGGGCTCGCCACCGCTGCTGCGGCCATGGCAAGGGCCTGGTAGCCGGATTGAACAGTCGAAGACCGTGAAACGGCATCAATGGTCGCAAGGGCGCCGATGCGCAGCCCCCCATCAGCTGTTTGCCGAATGTCCTGAAGTTCCGTAAGGCGTGACAGGCTCACGACGGTGGTGGCGTTCAACACGCCGTCCCGAAGGCATCCGACAAGATCGGTGCCGCCGGCATGAAGCCGGGCACCCTCCTGCGAGAGGGCGTCGATGGCGTCGCTAAGGGATTCGGCCCGAACATAGGAAAAACTGGGCAACATGGTTATGCTTCCTTTCGCTTGACTGCCAGCAGCCGGCAGAGCTGAATCGGATCAATGGGGCTTTCGGTGACGCGCAGGCCCGTGGCGTTGTAAATGGCGTTTGCAACGGCCGCCGCCGTGGGGATGGTGACGGGCTCGCCCAGTCCCTTGGCGCCGGTGCTGTTGGCCTCATCGTCGAAAATTTCAACGGGAAGAGACACCATCTCGACGGGCACATCCATGGCCGTTGGAATTTTGTAGTCTAGCCAGTTGCAGTTAACCATCTTGCCGGTCTGTTTTTCATCCAAAATGCGCGCTTCGGTCATGGCCAGTCCGATTCCCATGGTGATGCCGCCGAATACCTGGTTATCATAGGTCAGCCGGCTCATGACCCGGCCGCTGTCATGGGCCCCGAGGAACCGGAGTATTCTGACCTCACCGGTCCGGGTATCGACTTCCACTTCGCAAAACTGCGCCGCAAAGGGATTGACGACCTTATTGGCGGGATTGGGTGCCCGGTAACCGATGCCGACGACCACCCCGGCCATTCTGAGGCCCGAGATTCGGCTAATGTCGATTTTCCTGGACGGATCACGGCTGCTGATGATGCTTCCCGGGGTGTATTCGAGATCCGCGGCATCGACTTTAAGATCCTTTGCCGCCATTTCCAGAACCTGTTGTTTGACGTTGACGGCGGCCGCGCGCACGGCTGGCGCTTCCGTGGGAACGGTCTTGCTGCCGCCGCTCGGTGTTGCGAACTGGGTGGTGCCCGTGTCCGCGTGTTCGATCTGAATGGCGTCGAGGGCTACCCCCAACTCTTCGGCCACCACCAAAGCCATCACTGTTTTGGTGCCGGTTCCGATGTCGCTGGCGCCCATGTTCAGATTGACGCTGCCGTCTGCGAAAAGCTTGAGAAGGATTGTCGCCGGCGGCCTGCCGTCGCCGGAGGCCCAGAGGGCGCCTGCCATGCCGATGCCCCTGCGAACAGATTTAGATTTTTCGGCGCTGGCGACTTTTTTTCCGGCCTTGCGCCAGCCGAAAGCTTCAGCTCCCTGAAGCAGGCACTCCTTGAATCCCGTAGTGGTATAGGGGGGGGCGCCTTTGCGGGCTTGGCTGAAAAGCGAAATGTTTTTAAGGCGTAGGTCCAGCGGATCCATTTGAATGGTCTCGGCCAGGGCATCCATCATTTGTTCGAGGGCCCAGGCCCCTTGAGGATGGCCCGGTGCGCGAAAGGCACGGGCCGGGCCGGCGTTGATATAGACATCGGTTGCTTCGGTTCGGACATTGGGGCAGGTATAAAGATCGCGGATCAGCCAGTCGACGACGAGCGCGCCGCCGGCCGGGTAAGCGCCGCCCGATCCGAGGCAGGTAAAGTCCAGCGCGGTGAGGGTGCCGTCCTTTTTGACGCCGGCCTTAAGGCGCATGTTGGTGGGCGGACGGTTGCCCACGGCCAGAAAGGTTTCTTCCCGGCTCAAAAATAGTCTGACCGGACGCCCGGTCATGCGGGCCAGGAGGGCCGCGATAAGGGTGTATTTTCCAGGCTGAAGCTTGCTGCCGAACGCGCCGCCCATATACGGGCCGATAACGCGAACCTTGGAAAGGGGGATGCCCAGAATTTCGGCGATGGTTTTCTGAACGGCAAACACCCCCTGACTGGACTCCCAGAGGGTCAGTCGGTCTCCCTCCCAGTTGGCCACGCACCCATGGGGTTCCAGGGGGGTGTGAATTTCGCACGCGGTTCTGTAATGCGCTTCGAGCACCACATCGGCTTCGGCAAACCCTTGATCCACGTCCCCCCGCGTGTAGGAGTCCGTCTTTCCGACCTGGTTGCCGTCGGGGTGAACCCGATGGGCGCCCGAGTTCAGAGCGGTCCGCTCATCGGCCGTGAAAGGCAACACCTCATAAGTCGTTTCGATCGCTCTTAAGGCGTCTCTCGCCTGGTAGGGGCTTTCAGCCGCAACGGCAGCCACGGTCTCTCCCTCGAACCGGCAAATGGGGTCGAAAAGTTTCGTCTGGACGACGGTTCCGGAACCGGCATAGGTCCACATGAGATTCGCCGCAGCGGTATCGCCGTCAATGACGGCGTGTACGCCGGGCATGCGCCGGGCCCGGTCAGTAGCGACCTGCAGCACCCGAGCATGGGGATGGGGGCAACGCAGTATGGCCCCATGAAGCATATTGGGAAGGGATACGTCTGAAGAAAAGATGGCTGATCCGCTGACCCGCTCATAGGCATCGACTCGGGGAACGGCCTTTCCGACCATGCGGGTTTCTTTCCAGTGGGGTAGGGGCTCTCCCGGCCGGGGGGTTTTCGGTATCGGCAGACCCGACGGCTCAAAAATCCTGTTATCAGCTTTTGCCACGATTCACCTCACTTTCCCCGCTTGAGAGCGGCGGCGCGTGACACCGCTGCCTGAATATGGGTATAGGCGCCGCAACGGCAGAGATTTCCACTCATGGCCTCGCGAATCTCGTCCGGTCCCGGGACGGAATTGCTGCGCAGCAGACTTTCTGCGGACATGATTTGGCCCGGCGTGCAGTAACCGCACTGAAAGGCATCGTGCTCGGCAAAGGCCTGCTGAACCGGCCCCAGATGCTCTCCTTCCATGAGACCTTCAATGGTCGTAATGTCCCTGCCCTCCATCTCGGCCGCAAGGGTCAGGCAGGCATAGCGGGAGACCCCGTCGACGAGAACGGTGCAGGCGCCGCACTCACCGCGTTCACAACCGGGTTTGGGCCCGGTGATGCCGAGTTTTTCGCGCAAAACATAGAGCAGCGTCCATCTGGGCTCAACGACTAGAGTACGGTGAATGCCGTTGACTGCAAAACGGATCTCAACGGCTTTTTCGGGCACAGCCGCCGCTGCAGCCGCCGTGCTGAATCCGGTGAGGGCATCCGAGGCGGCCACGGCCACCGCGCTGCTGCCCATGGTTTTGAGAAAATTTCGACGGGTGAGTCCCCGTCCTTTTATGTCCTTTGAGTTCTGATCCTCTTGCACGGATTGCCTCCACGGGGTGAATGGGGGGTCTTACCATAAAGGGTTGAAGAAAGCCGGATGCCGAATTTGCCGCCAACCCTCATCTCTTCATATGTATTTTCGCCGTACTTCTCAAGAAGCTTTTTGCCAAAGGCCGGGAAATCCTTGAAAGAGAATAGGTTCGAAACCATTCGGTAGTTTGACAGAAAATGAGCTTAATGGTAATGGGTCTTTCATCCGCCTGTTGCGAAAAAAAATGATGCACCTCATTGAAATTTAAGGAGGAAGGATGAAAAAGCGCCTCTATTTGATGGTTTTGATGCCCCTTGTGGCCCTGCTGGCCGGATGGGGTCATGCGGCCGAAACGATTAAGATCGGGGTGGTTGGCGCGCATTCAGGCGATTTGGCTTCCTACGGGTTGCCGACCGTCAATGCCGTTCATTTTGTCCTTGATGAGGTTAACGCCAAGGGCGGCATTCTCGGTAAGCAGGTCGAGATGATCCAGGTGGATGATGCCTGCAAACCGGAGGTGGCGGCCAATGCGGCCCAGAAAATCGTTTCCGAAAAGGTGAATGCCGTCATTGGTCCTATTTGCTCCGGCGCGACCAAGGCGGCCTTGGGAATTTACCGGGATGCCCGAATCATCACCATTTCGCCTTCGGCCACCAATGTGGATTTGACCAATAGCGGCGAGTATCCCAATTTTTTCCGTACCATCGCGCCGGATGACGCGCAGGCCCGGCTGGAAGTGGACTTTGCAGTAACCCACCTGAAGCTGAAGAGTCTTGCCGTCATTCATGACAAGGGCGATTACGGCAAGGGTCTGGCCGAGTTCGCCAGAGGGTTTTTGGAAAAGGCCGGCGCCATGGTGCTGCTGTTTGAAGGGGTTACCCCCGGCGCCGTGGATTATTCCGCCATCGTTCAGAAGATTCGGCAGTCCGGAGCGGAAGGGGTCATTTACGGCGGATACCATCCCGAGGCGGCCAAGATTGTCATGGCGATGAGAAAAAAGAAAATGAAGACCTTTTTCATTTCGGATGACGGCGTAAAGGATGACACCTTTATCAAGGTGGCTGGAAAATATGCTGAAGGCGTCTATGCCACCGGCCCGATTGATACCACCCAATCCCCGATGGCCATAGCGGCGATTGAGCAGCATAGAAAAGCCCTTTCCGCAGATCCGGGCGCCTTTTATCTTAATGCCCATGCCGCCATTCGGGCGCTGCTCAATGCCATGGATAAAGCCGGAAGCACGGATTACGATGCCGTGGCCAAGGCGTTGCGGACCGAATGGGTGGAAACGCCACTAGGGAAAATCAGCTTTGACGATAAGGGAGACGCCGAGGGAATCGGCTTTTCCATGTATCGGGTAACGGATGGGAAATTCGAAACCCCGGAAGCGCCATGAGATATTTCCTGGAACTTTTTTTCGGCGGGCTCACGCGCGGCAGTATTTATGCCCTGATCGCGCTGGGCTACACCATGGTGTATGGCATCATTCAACTCATCAACTTCGCCCACGGCGAGATTTACATGATCGGTGCGTTTACGGCACTGATCACGGCAAGCGTGCTTTCCCTGCTCGGTTTTCACGGGCTTTCCCTGTTGCTTCTGGCCGGTCTGGCGGCGGTTATTTATTGCGCCGCCTACGGCTATACCCTGGAAAAAATCGCTTACAAACCGCTGCGAAAGGCCTCTCGCCTCTCGCCGCTCATCAGCGCCATCGGCATGTCTATCTTTCTGCAAAACTATGTGCTGCTGGCGCAGACATCCGATTTTCTCTCTTTTCCGGCCCTCATTCCCGACTTTGTATTCCTGGAGGCATTTTCCGATTTTATGCTGCCTTCCGAAGTCGTTATATTTGCGACCACGGCCGTGGTGATGCTGCTGCTAACGGTCTTTATCAAGTTCACGCGCATGGGCAAGGCCATGCGGGCGACTTCCCAGGACCGGACAATGGCCATGCTCTCCGGGGTCAATGTCGAGCGCGTGATCTCGGTGACCTTCATCATTGGTTCGGCTCTTGCGGCCGTGGGCGGGGTGCTTATCTCCTCGCATATCGGTCAGATTAATTTCTACATCGGGTTCATCGCCGGGATCAAGGCCTTTACAGCCGCGGTCCTTGGCGGCATCGGCAGCATTCCCGGCGCCGTGCTCGGCGGCCTGGTTCTGGGCCTTACCGAAAGTTTTGCCACGGGGTATGTGTCGAGCGACTATGAGGACGTTTTTGCCTTTGGGTTGCTGGTCTTCATTCTCATCTTTCGCCCGGCCGGTTTGCTGGGAAAATCCGTTTCGGAAAAGGTATGATTGACGTGACGATTTCCCCCCGCTTCCGGGCGTTTCTAAAATCCCTTTTAATCGCCCTGTGGTTCATGTTCCTTACCTTTCCGATTTTGGTGATAAAGGTCAACCCGATTGAACGCACGGTTGTCTGGCGCTGGATGAATCTGGTATATGTCGGTGTCGGCGCTTTTTTTCTCTCCTTTCTCTGGCGGTATTTGATGAGACGCAAGCTCGGCGCCGGACAGCAAAAAGAAGGCCGGCTGCAACACCTGGCTGAACGGATTCGGCGCGAACCAAAGCGGTTTATTCCGGTAATGATCGCAATCGGACTCGCCGCGGTGCTTTTCCCCTTGATAACATCGAGTTATCAGGTGTCCATCCTGACGACCGCCCTGATGTACGTCATGCTGGGGTTGGGGCTCAATATTGTCGTGGGCCTGGCCGGTCTGCTGGATTTGGGGTATGTGGCCTTTTATGCCGTGGGGGCTTATGCCTATGCGCTGCTGAATTATCATTTCGAGCTGGGATTTTGGGCCTGTCTGCCGCTGAGCGCGGTGCTGGCCGCCTTTTTCGGCGTTCTGCTTGGATTTCCGGTCCTGCGGCTGCGGGGGGATTATCTGGCCATTGTGACCTTAGGCTTCGGGGAAATCATTCGGCTGATTCTGGAAAACTGGAACGACTTTTCTTTTGGTCCGAGCGGCATTGCGGGCATTTCCCGGCCGTGGTTTTTCGGAATGACCTTAAGCCCCCAGCAGGCCAATGTCTATATGTATTACCTCATGATCATTCTGGTGTTATTGACCATCTTCGTGGTGGGTCGGCTCGAAAATTCGCGTATCGGCCGGGCATGGATCGCGCTTCGGGAAGATGAAATCGCCTGCGAGGCGATGGGGATCGACAAAACCCGGACCAAGCTCACCGCCTTTGCTCTGGGTGCGACCTGGGCGGGAATGGTCGGCTGCATCTTTGCCGCCAAGACGACTTTTATCAACCCGGCCAGTTTCACCTTCATGGAGTCGGCCATCATTCTATCGATCGTGGTGTTGGGCGGCATGGGTTCCATTTTGGGGGTCATTCTGGCAGCCTTGATTTTGATTTTGTTGCCCGAATATTTGCGGGCTTTTGCCGAAATGCGAATGCTCATTTTCGGCGCCAGTATGGTGCTCATGATGGTTTTTCGGCCTCAGGGCCTGATTCGCCGGAGGAAACGGCGCTATGAATGGAAACAGGCGGCATGAGCATGCAACCGGTGATCGCGGTCAAGGGACTTACCATGCGTTTTGGCGGTTTGCTGGCGCTCGATGCCATCAATTTGCATATTGAAAAGGGTGAGATTGTGGCCCTGATCGGCCCCAACGGCGCCGGGAAAACGACCTTTTTCAATTGCATTACCGGTATATATCGCCCGAGCGGGGGAGCGGTTTTCATCGCGCCTGCTGGCGGAGAACCGCTGCGGATCAACGGGCTTAAGCCCCATCTTATTACCCGAAAGGGCCTTGCCCGCACCTTTCAGAATATTCGGCTTTTTTCAAACATGACCGTTCTTGAAAACCTCATGGTCGCGCGGCATTGCCGCACCCGGTCCGGTATTTTCGGCGCGGTGGCGCAGGATAACGCCACCCGAAATGAAGAGCTGGAAATCGTGCGATTTTCCTATCGGCTACTGGAAAGCTTCGGGCTTGCGCGCTATGTGAATGAGGTGGCCGGCTCGCTTGCCTACGGTGAGCAGCGGCGCCTGGAGATTGCTCGTGCACTGGCCACTGAACCTTTTTTGCTGCTTCTGGATGAACCTGCGGCCGGCATGAACCATAAAGAGACGGAAGAACTCGATGTCCTGATTCGGCGCATTCGGGACGAGAATTCCCTCTCGATTCTGTTGATCGAACACGACATGAAACTGGTGATGAGTTTATCGGATCGCATTTATGTTCTGGATCACGGAGAGATGATCGCCACGGGCGCACCGGCCCAAATCGCTTTGAATTCAAAGGTCATTAACGCCTATCTCGGAGAGAGCTTTGATGCTTGAACTAAAAGAGATTCGCACCTTTTACGGCCGGATTGAAGCGTTAAAAGGCGTCAGCCTGGAGATCAGAAAAGGCGAGATTATCACCCTGATCGGCGCCAACGGCGCTGGAAAATCAACGACACTCATGTCCATCAGCGGCATCGTACCGCCGGCATTTGGGCAAATTCTGTTCAATGGGCAGCGGGTTCACACCCTGCGACCCGATCAAATCTGCCGGCTCGGCATTCTTCAGGTGCCGGAGGGCCGAAGAATTTTTCCGGATCTGACGGTTACGGAAAACCTCGCCATGGGGGCTTATCTGAGAAAGGACAAGACCGGTATTCACCGGGACAGAGATTATATTTTCAGCCTCTTTCCGCGACTGGCTGAGCGGCGGCATCAGCCGGGAGGCACTCTGAGCGGCGGTGAGCAGCAGATGCTGGCCATTGCCCGCGGGCTCATGGGGCAGCCCAAGTTATTGCTGCTCGATGAGCCGTCCCTTGGCCTGGCGCCGGTGCTCGTGCAGATCATCTTTGAGACCATTCAAAAGATCAACCGGGAAAACAACACAACGATTTTATTGGTGGAGCAAAACGCCAACAAAGCCTTGGCCATTGCCCATCGCGGCTATGTCATGGAGACTGGAAAAATCATCCTCTCGGGCACCGCCGAAAACCTGCGCCAAAGCGAGCGCATCAAAACCGCCTACCTCGGGTTGTGATTTTGTGGCCATCCGACGGGTAATGACAGAAGCAATTTTTTCAGAAAACAGTCAACCTCGTTCTGCGACTAACCCAGGGCAATCGCATGTAACCCATAGCCCGCTTCAGCCTTGAGAAAAATCGGATTCCAGCTGCGGCAAACTCACGCGGAACGCGTTCAAACAGTGCCGCAGCTTCCATCCGATCCCCCTCAAGGCTTTCGCTCCCGGCAGTCCATTTCTACATGCGATTGTCCTGGCGACTAACCGAGCGGCGGTGCGCAGCCGATGCTGGCCATTGCCCGTCCGTCAAGTCGGGTCACAATTTTGTTGGTGTCCACAGGTATGAAGGTTTGCCGTGGACAATGTCTCCCAATAGTAGCAATTGTTTTCATTGTCACAAACAAAGTGGTCATGATGGAATACCGGCGTTCCGTCGGGCAGGCCCAGTAATTCGGCATTTTTGCCCATGCACAGATGAGGCCGCAGGGATTCGGTGAGCGTTAAGGGCGTTTTGTCCATCCATTTGCAAATTGACAGGATAATATCATTGGGTGAGGTGCTTCTGTCCATTTGAAGGTGATGGAAGATGTCCTCGGTTACATAATGGGTTGCAATCACCTTATGGCGTGAGTTGCTTTTGAATTTCATGCAGTGAACTATTTTTAAGACCTTGGCGTCGGAGGTTGCCTTCTTGAGATCGTATAATATCACGATGCGACGGGGGAGCGACGCGATCCACTCGGAAGAAATGATGGTACAGTCCGAATTAAGTAACGCGTCGGTAATTTTTTTTTGAATAACCAGGTTGCCGAACAAAATGGCTTCCAGGTTGGCATTTTCAGGGATAATCGTGCCAACCCCTTGCTTCATGCTCAAAAGGCCTTCCAATTTCAAAAGATGAAGCGCTCGGCGAATGGTTTCAGCCGCGACGCCATAGGTTTTTGCTAAGTCTACGATCGTACCGATTTTGCCGCCCCGCTCGAACTCGCCGGAAAGGATGCTCGCTTTCATTTCATGGTACACTCTGAAATAGTTTGGAATATTAAGATTTTGATACATGCTGGATTCTCTGCAAGTTATGTTAACCATCTGAGCCGATTTCAAAGCACCTGGAACCAAATTGATAACCGGTATCGGTTGCTTTGTCTCGGGTGCCATTTTTTCAATGCCGACTTTACAGTGATTTACCAAATCAATCAAGGAAACAACCCGCCAGGAAACAACCTGTCCGAAAAACATATTCTTGTGCGGGTACCCAAAGTCCCGGACCCATTTCCCGGACCCGCGAGGAATTATCCTCGGAATCCTGAAAAAGCGGTTTTTACCGGACCGACTGGTTCCACATAGCACTTTCGTATAAACCAGTTCGGAATTCGGCCAATAAGCACCATCCGGAATTCCGGTTGGTTTTCTGATGACACCGCCTTTATCTTTCCGGAACAAAAAGCAAGTTTTGATTTAAGATACAGGCCACCTGTGATATGTTTTGGTTTGTTAACTTCGAAGGTTGAATCACTGAGAATAAAGGAGAGGCGCGATGTCCAAAATAGCCATTATTCGGTGCGAAAAAAATATGGATCGATGCCCGATGACAGGGTGTTTCCGCTGTCTTCAAGAAAGAAAAGAAGGATTTGCCGGCTATGAGAGTTGTGAGCTTGCCGGTCTTTTTACCTGCCATTGCCCGGGGGATGATGCGGTGAGCATGGCGAAAATTCTTAAGTCCAAAGGTGCGGAGGTGATCCATTTTTGCACCTGTCTGTTTTCAAAAAAGGGAAAGGAAGCGTGGGAAATGAGCGATGGGGGGTTCTGTGAACACCTTGATGCAATGATTGATCGCGTGCATCTGGAGACAGGGCTGCCCTGTGTGAAGGGTACCGCGCATCTTCCCGGTGGATATCAACCTGAGGTGTGGAGCTGATCAATGAAAAAGGAAGTGATAACGGTCAATGCCCATATAGATATCACCCCGGCGGCGTTGCAGGCCATTGTGGCCAATGCAAAAGCCGTTGCCGGCACCGATGCAAAAGGGGTTTATCGTGTGGATACCGCGGACAAGGTCGGTGAGATTATTTCGCTTTTTCTCGCCAAAATGGATTTCGACACGTTTGCGAAGGATATTGAAAACTACCGGTAACCCGGCAAAAGGCCGGAAGACGGCTTATAATTTTTATGAAGGTTAAACTATGAAAACAACGATCACGATCTTATCGGAAAATTATGTGGGTAAATCCGGGTTGATGGGGGAGCACGGGTTCAGTGCGCTGATTGAAAGCGCAAAGGGCCGGTTTTTGTTTGACACGGGGCCGGGGCGCTCCTTGCCGTATAATGCTGAAAAACTGCATATTAACTTAAAGACAATCGATAAAATCTTTCTTAGCCACGGGCATTATGATCATACCGGCGGGTTAAAATGGGCCATCGAGCAAGCCGGGCCGATTCGGGTTGTGGCCAGCAAGCATTTGTTTATTAAACACATGGGAATGGATCTGACGCAACCGTCCAAACCGCCGTTTTATGCGGGATGCCCGTTTTCGCAGCAAGAGCTGGAAGCGCTGGGCGCCGAGTTTCTTTTTTTGAATCAGACCACGAAAATCGGCGATGGTGTCTGGTTCCTCACGAATTATCCCCGAACCGTGGAAACCGTTCCAGAAGATGCCAGACTGGTGCGAATGGAAAACGGGCAGATCGTTCCCGACGACATTCCGGATGACAGTTCCCTGTTGATCGAGACGGATACGGCGCCGATTTTGATATTGGGCTGCACGCATTCCGGAATTATTAACACGCTGTTGCACCTGAAAAATGATATGGGCATTTCAAAGCTGAAAGCCGTGATCGGTGGCACGCATCTGATGGCTTCCGACGAGTCGGCGGTCGAGCGGGCCATGGACATGTTGGATGAATTTTCAGTGGAGATGATCGGTACCGCGCACTGTACGGGCTTTAAGGCCACGGTTCTGATAGCAACGCGCTTTAAGGAACGTTTTGTTTTGGCCGCCGCCGGCAGTGTGATTACGGTATAACCTGCTTTCAATGCCGGTCTGGTATAGTTAGGCCCTTTACCAGAAACATGCACGCTTTTGCGTGTATATTTGCCGAGGGTGAAAGATGGCTTTTATGCATCCCAGCATTCCAGCATCCGGCTTTGCCGGATTAGAAGGGTTATAAAGATAAAAACGCCTGCTTGGCATGGCGTTTTCTTTCAGGCGATGTCAATTCCACGGACTTTCGTTGCATTCTGAGTCTGGGCCTGGCTCAAAAATGGTCAGCTTGTCTCCGGGCTGAATGGCATGGCGGCGATCGAACCGATTCCAAATCATCAGAGAAGGCATGGGCACACCGAATCTGTCGGCAATTTCGATAAGTGTGTCTCCGGCCTGAACAATATAACTGCGTTCCTTTCGAGCGGCGAGTGTTTTTGTCAATAGTTGATCAAATTGCGGATGAAAGTCCGCTGCAGCGGCTTTGGGGATGAGAAATTGATAATCCCCCGGCGGAAGAAGGCCGCCGATAATCTCGGGATTCAGATCCGTTATCACCTTGAAATACGTGTTGGCCGCTGTTGCCACCACGCGAACGGGAATGGGATGCTGACTTCTCAGCTTGACGTTGTCACATTCAAACGGTGGATAGTATTCTTCGTCCTTGAGTTCAAACCCGAAAGCAGCCGGATTGGACAGAATCATTTTGACGCAGACAATGCGAAAGATGAACCGTTGGGTTTCAAGCGGCAGGTTCAGTTGATAATAATCGTAGGTTCCCTGCTCGGCAATATTCGCCAGCAATCTGGTTTCGCCCATATTATAGGCGGCTACGGAGAGCGTCCAGGAGCCGAGCAGATCCTGAAGCATTGTCAGGTATCGTATCGCCGCAGCGGTGGAGGCGGTAAGGTTTCGCCTTTCATCGATATGTGAATTAATGACAAGGCCGTATTGGCGGCCGACCGGGCCGAGAAACTGCCAGAATCCCATCGCGCCCTTGCTTGACCCGGCATGCGGCAAAAGAGAGCTTTCAATCACCGCCACATATTGCAAATCAAGGGGCATGTGATTTTCCCTGAGCATCGCCTCAATTTGCGTTAGATACCGCCGGGAGCGCTTCAACCAGAGGGTTACCTGGGCGCGGTCTTCGGTGATCAGTAAAAATTCCTTCTCAAGCCGTTCCCGCACATCTTCAATGTCCAGCGGCATCGGCTCGTCGCAAAAAGAGACCGCCATACCGGGTGGCAGAAAGGACAGGGGAATGGTCGCCGTGCCTTCAGCCGGAGCCGATCGAAGCACCCCATAGCCCAACACCGTGATCCATAACGCCAGAATTTGGCTTATTATCTTCATGTCTTGTTGTTTCCGCTTCTTTATTCATCTTTCTTTCAGCCATACCATGGCCGATAGTTATCAGGGCCGGCGTCACCCGCTTCTTATGCCATGGCTGCAAGGGGGAACGCAAGCGCTTATCGATTAACGGTTTCATCCGAAATGACGGAATCAGTCAACGGAACATGAAAGCGGTTGGATTTGGAGGCGTATCCAGAGATAAGAACTCGCTTTTTATAAAGAAAAATATTGGCAATTGCAATAGTAAATCGGGCTGAAGCCCACCGCAACATGTTGCGGTGGGCTTCAGCCCGATTAAACCCAATAAAAAATAGCGGATAAATTGAAGAGGAATTGAGGTGTTGTTGAGTGAATATTGCAAAATTTTGTTATCGCAGGGCTGTTTTTTGGCGTAGCCCCCCCTTTAATCCTGTTAAACTATTTTGAAAAATGCTTAGTTCCAATAGTCATAAGCGGGAATTTGGGAATCCGAATCGTCACAGGTTAATTCGGGGATATAGGATGGGCTTTCAGGCGGCGGATCATGATTCCGCGTATCCCAGAGATTCAGATGCAGTAAAATTTTTTGTATGATTTCAGGCTGATCGATTATGGATATGATTTTTATGGCGCCCTGGCATTTGGGACACACCAAGGGATCGACCTCATACACCTTTTGGATCAACCGCGCCCAATTCCTTCTGAATTCTTTTGATGACATTTCGCCGGGTATAAGGGTTGGTATCTCATCGTCCTCATCGCGTTTTTTGCGAAGGCCTCGCAACTTGTTCGAGTAATAGCCATAATAACGTACGGTTTGCTCATATCTGTCGGGTATGTGCATCACCAGTTGCGCCAGCCAATCCAATGCGTCAAATGTTTTCCGGGTTCTGCCGTCCTTGGATGTGCAAATGACCTTGGCCACGCCGTCCGTGGATCTTTCCACCGGTTTATAGTCCATTCGTTCTTGTGAAAAGCAGGCGCGGATAATGCATTTCGCCAACTTTTCCAAACCGGTTTCGTCATCCGGCAAAATCCTGCCGCCGATATAAACTTGAAAAGCGCTATGGCGCCAGGAAAGCAAATTTTCAATGATGGCATCATTTATTTTTCCCTCTTTTTTAAGCATTTTTAACACCTCGTGCTGAAAGGCCTTTTCGAGGTCTTTGGCCATAAAACCGGGCGCCATCCGGAAGGTGTCATCGGAACGAAAGCAACCGTCCGACACGATGGCGTGCAAATGGGGATTGAAATTTAAAAAATCTCCGTAAGTGTGCACCGCTATACTGGCCCCGGGAACGGCATCGTCATCTAACACGCCTGATTTTAAATAGGGGCGTATTACGTTCCAACCGCATTTGCTTAATTTTGCCAGTAATCTACGATCGTACATAAAGTAGATCCGCAATCTTTTCGGAAGACTAAAGACCCATTGCCGGTGGGGAACATCTTTCAAAACATTCGTCAACAACCACTCGCCGTATTCGACCACTCTCTTCTGGTGGCAGGAAGGGCAAAAGTGCCGCCGCTTGCAAGAAAATGCCAACAGATACTCATGACCACATTCCGAACATTTAACTCTTGCGAATCCACAATGCAGATCGCCGCAATCCAAATAGCGGTGAATGACATCCATGACATGGGGGCGCCAAAATCCAAAATGAGGTGCATCCCGGTCATCCCAAAGCTGATCCAATTATTCAAAATGGTTTTGAACGCATTGATAGTAGCCACTGGCTTGTGGATTACGCGGGCGATAGACGTCGGGGGTCGTGAGATCGGATACGGGCTGTCCCATGAGAATTATCAGCAATAGCATCCATATCGTTCATTGCAGCTGTAGGCCACCTAATGTATATATTAATGTAAAGTCTTTCGTATAATTTTGTAAAGGTTATTTTTTCGTAAGCTTAAAAATGGGTATTTCCGGAAAGGTCGTTGTCCTGAAAGAGTTAAAGGCTATCGAACCCACCTGTGAGTGGCGAAGGCCTCAATTCAGCATTGTCGGCTGCGGCCCGGTTGCAGCGATTCATTTCGCATGCGGTGCTTGTTTGCGGTGCGGCTCGGTGCCGAAATCGGCAAGGCCAACGTACTCATCTCCGTAGCCCATTTTAAAGGGCATGAGCTGACCGGATTTGGTGGCGCGTTGAAAAACATCGGCAGAGAAGTGCGAGCCGCCGGGGAAAACTGGCGCAACATGCCATGGCTGCACCAAAAATAAGGGACATGAACCGTATCGCCTGTTAAGGCTTAAAGAGGTAGCCCCACATCGAGTCCAATGGTAAGTTGATCTTCCTTCTGGTCGACGATCCCACAAATTAGATTTTTGATTATCCACTAGACTATTTTTCCCTCCTTTGTTGCCGATTTTCAAAAGTGAAAGACCTCTATACTTCGGTCCCCAAAAAGGGGGGGGCTTATCACCTCACCGGATCTCAGTCCCTGGCGCCTATCCCAACAGTTTCAATTCTACTAAAGGTGTTTAAGGACGAACTGGACGCTGGCAATTCGTATCCGGCTGCTTGACCCGGTCTGACATTGGGCCAAGCAGCTTGGAGACAATCATGGGGAGCAAGAAAATTGAATTAAAGGTGGCTAAGCTTCGTCCAGCAGCGTTTCCACAACGAGTTTAGCGACCTTCGCGCAATTGACGCAGCAACCTTCAAAATTCGGGGTGGCTACATATTTTTCAACATCTGCGGCATTTTTGAGCTCCATGCCGGCAAGATCTATGCATTTGTTTCCCCCCATCATTTCGGTACATTTTTCTGCAAACTTGCCGATCTTGAGGAGACTGTCAATTATTTGTTCCATACCCCATTTGTTGAAATTATCCCAGGACCGACCATACTTTTCCGACAGCATGGATAGACACATGGCGCCACCGGTTATGGCACCGCAGGTTTCCTGCGTGAGCCCCAACCCGCCGGCCATAGCAAACGACGCTGTGAATGCAGCTTCTTCTTGAACACCGAGTGCGTGCAGCACGGCACGCATCACCGCCTGGGATCACCCATGGTAGACTTTTTCAAAATTATACCCCATGTCATAGGCCGCCTGGGCCAATGTTTCCTTTTGCTCTTTCAGCATTTTCCCTTCCTCCTTTCTTTTTAATCCCCCCATGATTTGATTCATTTCTCAGAACTATGAATAAGGCCGTGCAGCGCATCCGTCGCATTCCTTGGTTCCTGATGCCTTGAGCCTACTGCCTTTTTGCCAAGGCCTTAAGGACAGTTTCAGGTGTTGCCGGGAACTGTGTGATCCATACTCCTACAGCATTATGAATGGCAGCTATGATGGCCGGAACAGGTACATTGGTTGAGCTTTCACAAAACCCTTTCGCACCAAACGGACCGTCAGGATGAGGATTGTCAAGGATTGCATACTGACTTTCAGGAGGCACATCTGCCGCGGTTGCGATCACATAGCTCTCAAAGCTATCTACAGCATACTCTGGCGATGGCCAATATGGATGAGCAGATTCATTTGGCGCTATGCCAATGCCCATTGCCGCCCCACCATGGATCTGCTCTTTACACTTTAGCGGGTTAATCGCCTGGCCGATCTCGTAAGCATCATACCAGACATTCGGCACTGCATAAGAGATAAGAACTCGAGAGATAATAACTCGCTTTTTATAAAGAAAAATATTGACAATTGCAATAGTAAATCGGGCTGAAGCCAGGGCGAATTTATCCTGTACGATAAGTTGCCTTTTGTTAAATAGTTGAATCACCACTCTGAACAAACATCTCCGTATAATGAATGGGAGGACTCAAAAGACGATTCGTCCGAGAGGTGACTGACGT